>JBFGYW010000036.1:0-23084 GCA_041587235.1 Vibrio sp. | reverse complement strand
GCCCGGTAACCGGTAAGCTCAACGCTGATGCTAAACCCTTGGAGAGTGACCCCGCATTTGACGTCTCTTTGTCGGATTTTTCCGGTCAATGGCCACTGACAGATAAAGGCCAGTATCAATGGTCGCAAACCCAATTAGCGGCACAAGGTCATGTCAGTGACTTTCAATTTGACCTGACCAGTGCGCTAACGGGAGAGCGCGTACCAGAAACTCAATTGGCGTTAAAAGGCAACGGCTCGCCAACGGCGGTGGTTATTTCACAGCTCTTGGTGAAGACCTTGGGCGGGCAGTTGACCGGTAAAGCCAAAGCCGATTGGCAATCCGGCGTCAACTGGCAAGCGGGTTTGCAGTTTTCTGATCTTCAACCTGGGCGACAGTGGCCACAAGCAGAAGGTCGCATTGGCGGCGAAATCGAAGGTGAAGGAAGCGTCAGTGAGCAAGGATTGTGGAAAGTTGGCTTGAACAAGCTCAATCTCGATGGGCAACTGCGAGATTATCCGTTAACGGTGCGAGGCGATGTACAAGCACAAGGCGATAACTCGGGGCTCACTAAAGCGGTGACCAAGTCCTTGTCTTTGGCCCATGGAGAAAACAGAATCACGGCAAGTGGTGATCTCAATCAGCAATGGGCGATGGATCTCAAGGTCAATCTGCCCGATTTAAATCACTCGATTGCCGATGTAAAAGGACAGTTGAATGGTGATATTGAGCTGAGAGGCCAACAAGATAACCCGACGATTGCGCTCAACCTCATCGCACAAGACCTCGCTTGGCAAGATCAAGCCAGCTTGGCAAAGTTAGCGATTGATGGCAGTGCTATGCCTTTGGCTAAAGACCCGAGTTTTGATGTTCGCCTTAGTGCCAATCAAGCGCATTACCAACAACAAACGGTCAATAATTTAACGACCGCGCTTAAGGGAACCTTGTCTCAACACCGCTTATCATTGGCCGTCAACGCCCCCCAAGCGAGTACCGAGCTCACTTTAGCCGGAGAGTTAACGCTTAAGCCTGACGCGATTTGGCGAGGCCAGCTTTCATCTATGTGGGTTGAAAGTGAACAAGGTCGTTGGCAACTCAATCAGGCCACTCGTTTGGCTTTAAACAGTGCACAATCGTCGCTACAAATGGGGGCGCACTGCTGGTTACAAGACGGTTCCAGTGTCTGTCTAGACCAAGATATTGATATCAGCCCCGAACAAGGCCAGGTGGCTTTGAGTATTAACGACTTTGATTTTGAGCAGCTTAAAGCCTTTGTACCGGACGAACTTCGTCTTGATGGACAAGTGCAGGCCAGTGCCCAAGCCAGTTGGCAGAACGGCGAGGATCTCAGTGCGAATGTTCAATTGAGTTTACCTGAGGGGAAATTGACTCGCGAGGCAGAGACGGAAGAACAGCAACCCCTCGTGGTGGGTTGGCAATCCGTGGTTGTGAATGGACAGTTTGCTGACGATACACTAGACACCGATTGGCAACTTGATATTAAAGACAATGGTGAGATACGAGGTCAAGCTAAGATTGATGGATTCAAGCAGCAATCACCCCAGATTGACGGCCAGTTGATTTTGTCACAGTTAAACCTGGACTTTTTAGCGCCATTGCTCGATGAGTACAATACTTTGGGAGCCAACATCAATAGCCAATTGGCGTTTAAAGGCGATTGGTTACACCCGCAAGTTGAGGGTGATTTCAAAATGTCAGATATTCAATTTCAAGGCGATTTATCACCAGTCGATATCACTAAGGGTGACCTTACACTGGTATTCAATGGTTACCAAGGTAGCTTGACATCAAAGCTCACGACCTCCGATGGCGAGCTTGCCCTTGAAGGCGATGGCGATTGGCAAGACTTGCAAAACTGGCAGACCAACTTGCGGGTTTTTTCCGATCAGTTAAACGTCAAATACGCGCCGATGGTGGATATTATTGCTAAGCCCGATCTCAGGTTACAAGTGACGCCAAGCTTGGCAAGCATAAGCGGTGAGATCAATTTACCTTCGGGATTGATCAAGGTTGAACAATTGCCACAAAGTGCCATCAGCGTGTCCGATGATCAAGTCATTGTGGACGATGACAGCCAAAGCTTAGTCGAACAAAGCCAATCACTGCCATTTGCAATTGAGTCTAATGTCACGATTCGCATTGGCGAAAATTTCAAAGTTGAGGCGTTTGGCTTAGAGTCTAACTTGCAAGGTGACTTGAAAGTATCGCAAAAAGACAAAGGACCACAGATCACCGGTGAGATTAACTTGATTGACGGTACCTATACGTCTTTTGGCCAAGATTTAGAGATCAGCGAAGGCAAAATTACCATGAATGGTCCGGTCGACCAGCCTTATGTATCGATTACGGCAATCCGCAATCCAGATAATACAGAAGATGATGTCACTGCTGGGGTGAAGGTGACGGGTTCTGCCAAAGACCCAACCATTACGATTTTTTCTGATCCGAGTATGGCTCAGGCCAATGCGTTATCGTACTTATTGCGCGGGCAAGACTTAAACAGCGAATCAGACAGCAATGCCATGACGACCACCTTAATTGGCTTGAGTTTGGCACAAAGCGGTAAAGTTGTCAGCAATATTGGTGAAGCTTTTGGCGTTCAAGATCTTAAACTGGATACTTCAGGTTCCGGGGACGATTCACAAGTGACGGTTAGCGGGTACGTGCTACCTGGCCTTAAAGTGCAATATGGGGTGGGTATCTTTAGTGCATTAGGTGAGTTTTCGGTGCGTTATCGCTTAGTCCGCGACTTGTATATCGAAGCGACATCCGGTGTTGATAGTGCCGTTGATTTATTGTATCAATTTGAGTTTGATTAACTCAGTATCATCAGGTGAGGAAAGGGTATGACACAGCTTGTTTTTGTCTACGGTACGTTGCGCCAAGGTGAATGTAACCATCACCTGTTGGAAAAGAGTGAATTTCTCGGTCACTATCAATCGCAGAAAGATTACCATCTATTCGATGTCGGTCCCTATCCGGCCTTGATTGATGGCAAGCAATCCGTTTATGGCGAGGTGTATCGTATTGATGAATCGACACTCGAACAGCTCGATATACTAGAAGATGTTCCTGTTGAGTATCGTCGAGAGCAAATAAATACCCCTTATGGTCAAGCTTGGATCTATCTTTATCAAGATGAAGAAGCGCTCGATAACCCGATTCAAAGCGGTGATTGGTGTCAACGAGTATAATCCCATCCGACTGAATTCTTGCCCAGCTTAGAGGGGTAAAACCCTCGATTACGTCGTTAAGAGCATGACTTGTCGCATAACGGCTAACTTGCTTGTCTTTATTAGGAAAAGAGGTTGCTGTGTTCTGTCGTTTTTTGCCGCTATCATAGACCACCTGACTCATCAGATGAGTATCAATCAGCTCGGTAGCTAGAAAACTGACCACGGCGATGAGGGAGCGGACAAAAAAAGACTCGCAGGATGCGAGTCTTTGGTGATCTAGCTTCTCGAAGTAACGAGAGATTATTTGTTTTGCGCGCGCTCGTAAGAAGAAACGATTTCAGCTTTTGCTGCTTCAACGTCAGCCCAACCGTCAACTTTTACCCACTTACCAGACTCAAGCTCTTTGTAACGCTCGAAGAAGTGTGTGATCTGCGCTTTCAAAAGCTCAGGAAGATCGTTCACATCTTGAATGTGATCGTATTCTTTAGAAATTTTGCTATGAGGTACGGCAACCACTTTCGCATCTTCACCAGATTCATCTGTCATCTTCAACACGCCAACAGGACGGCAGCGGATCACAGAACCCGGGATTAATGGGTAAGGTGTTGGTACAAGTACATCTACAGGGTCACCGTCGAGTGATAAAGTATCGTTTACGTAGCCGTAGTTACATGGGTAGAACATCGGAGCAGACATAAAACGGTCAACGAAGACTGCGCCTGAATCTTTATCTACTTCGTATTTGATTGGATCAGCGTTTGCTGGGATTTCAATTACAACATAGATATCATCAGGTAGCGACTTACCTGCTGGTACGTTATTTAAGCTCATCTTAAATTTCCTTTAGATATGAGAATACAGTTACAACCGCTAACTTTAGCGGTAAACACTAGGATATGTAAATAACGAGAGGTCGATTTCCGCTAAAAGAAGTCAATTTCTTGCCAATTTGATTCAGGATGCGCTCTATGATGGTGCAGGAACAAAGTGTGAGAGCAAGCTAACGGCTTTTCCTATAAAACAACCCGTTCAGAAGCTCTTTGAACCGGGATTGAAAAGATGAAAAATGGCCAACCTCAGCGGAGGTTGGCCTTGTATTGAATCTGATAAAAACGATCGGCTTGGTAAGTGCGTGAGTTAGGCGCACTTACTCAGGGAACTCAACTAAAAATTGCTCGACTTTATCGACCATTTGCGTAGTTCCGACAAAGAAAGGAACGCGCTGGTGCAGCTCAGTAGGCACAATGTCGAGAATGCGTTGCTCACCATCAGATGCTTTACCACCGGCTTGCTCCATCAAAAAGGCCATTGGGTTGCACTCGTAGAGCAGGCGCAGTTTTCCTTGTGGGTGGCTTAAGGTGCTGGGGTAGAGGTAAATACCGCCTTTGAGCAGATTGCGGTGAAAGTCCGAGACCAAAGAGCCAATATAGCGAGAAGTATAAGGTCGGCCATCTTCAGGGACATTTTCTTGGCAATACTTGATGTATTTCTTTACCCCCATTGGGAAGCGAATGTAGTTGCCTTCGTTGATCGAGTAAATGTTGCCTTTTTCTGGGATCATCATATTCTCATGCGATAAACAGAAAGTGCCAATCGAAGGGTCATAAGTAAAGCCATTGACGCCGTTACCCGTGGTGTAAACCAGCATGGTCGAAGAGCCGTAAACGACATAACCGGCCGCGACTTGCTTGTGACCAGGTTGTAGGAAGTCTTCTTGAGTCGGTGGGCTACCGATGGGAGAGACACGGCGGTAAATGGAAAAAATCGTCCCGACGGAGACATTGACATCGATGTTGCTCGAGCCATCAAGCGGGTCCATGAGGACGACGTATTTGGCGTTTTTGTTGAGATCCTTGCGAAAAGCGACCGCTTCATCTTCTTCTTCACTGGCGACGCCACAGACTTGATCGCGCGCTTCTAGAGCAGATTTGAATTTTTCGTTGGCGTAGACATCGAGCTTCTGCTGCGCTTCGCCTTGTACATTATCCGTGCCCACCGCACCGGTAATATCGACTAATCCTGCCTTGTTGATTTCGCGGTTAACAATTTTCGCCGCCAAGCGAATAGAAGACAACAATGACGACAAGTCGCCGCTGGCGTGGGGGAAGTCCGCTTGTTTTTCGACAATGAATTCGCCGAGGGTACGGTTATCTGACATACAGTTTCCTTACTAGAATTAGAATTATCGCTTTGGTATAAAAGTTTCGAAAGTATGACAGACAGTTTAAATTGAATAACTTTTTACGCGTACTGAACTAATTGCGCGACTTCACAAATCATTGAATCTATTTGCAATAAAATTTCATCGCTTTACAGTGTGGATGACATTGGGAAAAAAGCGATAATAGACACTGTCTCTCAGTCGAAAATGGCGCGCGACTCGTGATGATATTGATCACTCAACACTTGAGTTTTTAGCCTGAGCAAAGCAACGATAAAAGGATCATTATGCACATTCATATTCTCGGTATTTGCGGTACGTTTATGGGCGGTATTGCCGTGTTAGCTCGCGAACTCGGTCATAAAGTCACCGGATCGGATGCGAATGTTTACCCGCCAATGAGCACGATGCTTGAATCGCAAGGTATTGAAATTATTCAGGGGTTCGATGATTCTCAACTCAAGCCTCACCCTGATTTGGTGATTGTTGGCAATGCGATGAGTCGCGGCAACCCCTGTGTCGAATACGTACTGAATCACAATCTGCGCTACACCTCTGGGCCGCAGTGGTTACAAGAGGGGTTGCTGTTTGATCGTTGGGTGCTCGCCGTGGCGGGGACCCATGGCAAAACCACAACGTCGAGCATGCTCGCGTGGATTTTAGAGCACAATGGTTACCAGCCAGGTTTTCTGGTCGGCGGGGTATTAGGAAACTTTGGCATTTCGGCGCGCTTGGGCAATAGCCCGTTTTTTGTTGTTGAGGCGGACGAATATGACAGCGCTTTTTTCGATAAGCGTTCTAAGTTTGTTCACTATCGCCCGCGCAGTGTCATTTTAAACAACCTTGAGTTCGATCATGCCGACATCTTCGACGATTTGGCAGCGATTCAGAAGCAATTTCACCATTTAGTGCGTACTGTACCTAGCCAAGGTAAACTGTTTGTTCCTACTGATGAGCCGGCGTTAAACCAAGTGTTAGCACAAGGGTGTTGGAGTGAGTGTGAATATCTGCACGCTGAAAACGGTTGGTTTGCACGTAAATTATCGCCAGATGGTTCGCATTTTGACGTGTATTTCCAACAGGAGAAAGTCGGCGAGGTCACGTGGTCGTTAATCGGCGATCACAACGTCAATAATGCTTTAATGGCGATTGCTGCTGCTCGTCATGTCGGGGTGGTTGCCGAGCACAGTTGTGAAGCTCTAGGGCTGTTTGTCAACACCAAACGTCGCATGGAGCTCAAAGGTGAGGTTGCCGGTGTTAAAGTTTATGATGATTTTGCTCACCACCCAACCGCCATTGATCTCACTATCGCTGGTTTGCGTAATCATATGCTGCCTACCACAGAGTCAACACGCTTGGTTGCAGTGCTTGAACCGCGTTCGGCGACCATGAAACAAGGCGTACACAAACACAGCTTGGCACAATCTTTAGCCAATGCGGATGTGGTTTATTTGTATCAAGCCTCGGATTTACCTTGGTCGCTGGAGGAGGTTGCCGCACAATGTCAACAACCGGTTTACGTGATTGATGATATTGATCAGTTGAGCCAACAGTTGGTGGCAGACCGTCAAGCGGGCGATCACCTTTTGATCATGAGTAACGGCGGTTTTGGTGGCCTGCATCAAAAAGTGCTCGACGGCTTACACGAACAAGCGTTGCGTGATGCTGTGAATTAGGCGCGTTTTGACCATAAAAAACAAGACAAGTGAAGTGGAAAACACAATGACAACAACCGTTAATACCCATTCTCAGAGCCAACCTAAGTCGATTACCCTTGCCTGGACTGGCGCCTCTGGTGCGCCTTATGGGTTGCGTCTTCTTGAGTGTTTATTAGCGGCAGATTATCAAGTCTATTTACTGATTTCGTCTGCGGCACGAGTGGTATTGGCCACCGAAGAAGGGCTCAAGTTGCCAAGTGGTCCTCAGGCAGCGCAGGCGTTTTTGCGCGAGCGCTTTCAATGCCGGTCTGAGCAACTGATTGTTTGTGGCAAAGAAGATTGGTTTTCACCGGTAGCCTCGGGGTCGGCAGCACCCAAGCAGATGGTGGTCTGCCCGTGTTCGGCCGGTAGTGTGGCAGCCATTGCTCACGGGATGTCGGATAACTTGATTGAGCGTGCCGCCGATGTGGTGCTAAAAGAGCGCGGGCAGTTAATGTTGGTGGTAAGAGAAACGCCATTTTCGACTTTGCACCTTGAAAATATGCACAAGCTTTCGTCGATGGGAGTGACGATCATGCCTGCTGCGCCAGGGTTTTATCATCAACCAAAAAATATTGATGACTTAGTGGATTTTATCGTCGCACGAGTATTAGACCACCTTGGTGTCGAGCAAGGGTTAGTGCCTCGCTGGGGCTATGAACCCCGATAGTCTTTAGGCTGTGTAGCCCAGTGTCTTTCACTGGCTTTTGTTCATGCATCATCTAGCGACTTGAGTCACTAAAATACACGCGACAGTAGCCAAATCGGGTTTGGCTCAGTACAATGTCTTCAACTCAACGGGGAGCCTAACTGCATCGCAGTGGCTGAGATCGGTTAAACCGGGACCCGCAACGTCATCCCACTGCGATGACATCACCTGAACCAGATAATGCTGGCGTAGGAATTGAGATGAGACTTTTCTCTTCCCCCCTCAAATCTCCTGTGCCGCTCAAACACGGAGAGCGAGCAAGTGATAGCACCGATTAAATATTCTGTAACAACCTCTATTTTGGCAATAAGTGCGCTAGTAAGCAGTCAAGCATGGGCAGAAAAGCCCGTACTTCAGGTTTATACCTACGACTCGTTTGCCTCGGATTGGGGGCCTGGCCCAAAGGTGAAAGCTGGCTTTGAACAGCAATGTGGTTGTGAAGTGCAATTTGTTAGCCTAGACGATGGCGTGTCGATTCTTAATCGCTTGCGTTTAGAGGGCAAAAACAGCCAAGCTGACATCGCTCTTGGCTTGGATAACAACCTGATCGACGAAGCAAAAAAAACCGGTTTGTTCCGTGATTATCAACTAAAGTCAGCGCAACTGACACTGCCTAATGGTTGGCAAGATACGACGTTTTTGCCTTACGATTATGGTTACTTTGCTTTTGTTTATAACAAGGACAAACTGAGTAATCCACCAACCTCCTTTGCTCAACTGATCGAGCGTCAAGACTTGCGTATCATTTATCAAGACCCGCGTACTTCAACACCGGGGCAGGGTTTAATGTTGTGGGTGAAAGCGTTATACGGCGATAAAGCCTCGTCGGTGTGGCAAGCCTTGGCTAAGCAGACCGTGACAGTGACTAAGGGATGGTCTGAGGCCTATTCACTCTTTCTCAAAGGCGAGTCGGATTTGGTACTCTCTTACACGACCTCTCCGGCTTATCACTTAATTGCTGAAGGTGATGACCACTATGCTGCCACTTCATTTAGCGAAGGTGAGTACGTTCAAGTCGAAGTCGCCGCAGCGTTGAAAAATGCCCCTCATCCACAATTGGCGCAAGCTTTTTTAAATTATTTAGTCAGCGATGAAGTGCAAAGCCTCATTCCGACCACCAACTGGATGTACCCCGTCACGGATGTCACTTTACCTGAAGGTTACCAAGGCTTGGTCAAACCAAGCCAAGTTTTGAGCCTTCCTGCAGAAGAGGTGGCCACTCATCGACGAGATTGGATTCGCGAGTGGCAACAAGCGTTAACGCATTAAAGAGAGTGGTTATGTCGTCTCGCCGAAGTATCGAGGCACGCGAGTGATGAAGACGCGCGTCCCTAAAATGGGGCTGGTGATTGCCAGCCTCATTGTCGTTTTAGTGATCAGCGCTTTAGCCGCGTTGCTGATGCAAAGTGCCCATTTGCCGGTAGAGCAACTGTGGCAAGACCCTTATCTACGCCATGTCACTTGGTTTAGTTTTTTGCAAGCCAGTTTGTCGACCGTTTTGAGTGTTGGTTTGGCGATCCCTGTTGCGCACGCCTTATCGCGGAGTCAGTTTCGCGGCCGTAACTTGGTGTTGAAAATCTTTTCATCGACCTTGGTACTACCGGTGTTAGTTGGCGTGTTTGGCCTGCTGACCATTTATGGCAATCGCGGCTATTTGGCTTCACTATTGAGCGCGCTGGGTATTGAGCATGCTTTTTCCATTTACGGTCTTGGTGGGATTTTACTTGCTCACGTGTTTTTTAATCTGCCTTACGCCGCGCGTTTATTGCTGCAGGGGTTAGAGAGTATCCCCCACGAACAACATTTACTGGCGGCGCATCTAGGTATGAGTAGCATGGAAAAATTTCGCACGCTAGAGTGGCCTTGGCTTCGTCAACAAGTACCTGCGATCGCGGGCCTAGTGTTTATGCTGTGTTTTACCAGCTTTGCGACGGTAATGGCGTTAGGGGGGGGACCCAAATCCACCACCATCGAGCTTGCCATTTACCAAGCGATCAAGTTTGATTTTGATTTGGCCACTGGCGCTATATTGGCGATATGGCAAATGCTCTTGTGTGGCACAATGGCGATCTTATTGCAAAAAGGGCAAAACGCGTTGCCCTCCAGTCAAGGAGCGACCCCGACCGAACCAGTGGCGCAATTTCAATCTCGGCGCGCGCAGTATTGGAATCGTTGTTGGATTGGCTTGGCCATTGTATTTGTTATTCCGCCTTTGCTCAGTGTGATCCACAGTGGTCTCAATCCTCAGTGGTTCGAAGTGGTGAGTGATAGCCGTTATTGGCATGCGATGCTGAACTCCTTTAAGGTAGCCAGTTTAGCCAGTGTCTTATCGGTGTGTGGCGCTGTTTTTATTCAATGTACCAGTCGTTACTGGCGTTTACGTGCGTATCGAAAAGCCGCCGATCACTTAGATTTAGTCGCGACCATTATTTTGGTAACGCCCGGGCTGGTGTTGAGCACAGGGCTGTTTTTGTTGTTGCGTTATTGGGCCAATGCGTTCGATTACGCTTTTGAAGTGGTGGTTTTGATCAATGGTTTAATGGCACTGCCGTACACCGTAAAAAGCTTGGCACAACCCATGTTTAAGCTAGAACAAGACTATCAGTACCTATGCCAAAGCTTGGGAATGACGGGATGGCAGCGCTGGTGCGTGGTTGAATGGCGTGCTTTACGCGCTCCTTTGGCTCACGCCCTAGCGATAAGTTTTATGTTTTCACTTGGCGATTTAAGTGTGGTTGCGCTTTTTGGCAGTGCTGATTTTGCCACTTTGCCATTTTATCTTTATCAGTTGTTGGGTAGCTATCAAACGTCCGCTGCTGCCGTGGTTGCTTTGACGCTGTTACTACTGAGTTTGGTGTGTTTTACGCTGAGTGAGCAGTTGTTAAAACCCAGAGTAAAGAAAGCCCAAGGTTTTCGTCGCGATACTCAACAAGCGTGTACTGAGCAAGATACCTGCCATAGGGCAGAAGAATCTGCAATGCCAGCGTCGTTGTCTGTATCATCATCTTCAGCCATATCGCGGTCTAAAACCGAACCCAGATGTAAGGATGTATAACCATGAAGCCCCTTGACACCCCTTTATTGTCTTTACAGCAAGTGATTTACGATTATCAAAACGAGCGATTTTCGTTTGATCTCAACTTGTACCCAGGGCAAATCCTCGCGCTAATGGGGCCGAGTGGGGCGGGCAAGTCGACGTTATTGGCCTTGGCCGCCGGCTTTATTTTGCCCTTGGCGGGCCGAGTGTGTATCGGTGAGCGCAACATGACAGAAGCCTTGCCCCATAAGAGGCCATTGGCTTTTTTATTTCAAGAACACAACCTTTTTCACCACTTGACGGTGGCCGACAATATTGGCTTGGGCATTCACCCTGGGCTTAAATTATCCGCGAGCGATAAACAGGCGGTCGAAGAGGCGGCTCAACAGGTTGGGCTCGGGCATTTATTGGCGCGTTTGCCGGAACAATTGTCTGGTGGTCAGAAGCAGCGAGTGGCATTGGCGCGTTGTTTCGTGCAACAAAAATCCATTTGGTTACTTGATGAGCCCTTTTCGGCCTTAGATCCTCAATTGCGGATTGAAATGTTGGAGTTGGTCGAGCGCTTGGCAAAGGAGCGAGGAGTGAGTGTTGTGATGGTAACGCATCATTTGACCGATGCGCGAGCAATTGCCTCACATGTCGCTTATATGTCACAAGGGCAAGTACAGGTTATTGAGCCGGTTGAGCGTTTTAATCAGCAGCACCCAGATGACGCTATCCGGCATTTTGTGCAGGCCGGTGAGTAAACGTTAGTTTAGCGCGATGGGTTGTAAGAACCCAAAAATCTGTGCTGACCGAGATGGTGGATAAGTAACTAAGGCGCGTTGCGCGCCTTAGTTGTTTACTCTTGTTCGCTGGCTTCTTGAAGTGTTTTTAATACTTGAAAAATTTCACGATACGCTTTGGCCGGTTTGCCAGCCGCTTGCTCTTTTTGCGCTTGGCGAGCCAGTTGGCGTAGGCGCTGACGGTCAGCCTCTGGGTAGAGCTCTAATACGTCGGCAATCGCGCTATCTCCTTCGTTGACGACGCGATCGCGCAATTGTTCCAGTTTGTGAAGTACGGCGGTGACTTGAGAGTGCTTGTTGCGAACCTTGTCTAACGCTGCCTGAATGGGTTCAGGGTCTTCGTGGCGCATCATTTTGCCAATGTATTGCAGTTGGCGTCGACGCGCTTCGTTTTTAAAACGTTGGGCATCGGCAATGGCATCGCGCATGTCATCGCTCAGTGGAAATTTTTCTAACACACTGGGCTTTAAATCCACCAGTTCTTCACCCAACTTTTGCAACTCTTCCATGTCGCGTTTCATTTCGGATTTACTTACCCAAATGATTTCTTCTTCCGGTTCCCAAGGCGCTTTTTGATTTTTGCGTGCCATTGTCTTTTGCCTATTGGTTGTTGCTTAACATTAAGTAGTCTTATTTTAGCAAGAATCTTGGGGAGAAAGCGAAATTCTTGTTATCCTATAGAAAAGACTCAGACAGGTTCGATTGGTAATGGATATAAAACAGCAAGTTGCAACACAAGGTGCCGAGCTAGAAGCAGCCGTCGCCAAAGCCTTAGAAATGGCGACTCGTCAAGCCGATGCAGCAGAGGTCGCGATCAGCAAATCCACGGGGCTTTCTGTCTCCACTCGCCAGTGCGATGTGGAGAATGTCGAATTTAACAGTGATGGCGCATTGGGTATCACAGTCTATCGCGGCCAGCGTAAAGGCAGTGCCTCGACCACAGATTTGAGTGCCTCGGCTATCGAGCGCACGGTAAAGGCTGCTCTAGACATTGCGCAATTTACCTCAGAAGACCCTTTTGCCGGTCCGGCGCCCAAAGAGCTGATGGTAAATGATATCCCTGATCTGGATTTGTTTCACCCAGAGCCACTTGACCCTGATGCCGCGGCAGAGCGCGCTATCGCAGCCGAACGGGCAGCATTAGAATACAGTGATCGAATCAAGCAAAGCGATGGGGCCAGCCACGATTCCTATTACGGAATTAAGGTTTACGGCAACAGTCACGGTTTGCTTGCCAGCTATGCCTCTAGTCGTCACAGCACCAGTTGCAGCGTGATTGGTCTGGGACAAAATGGCGAAATGGAACGCGACTATAGCTACACCTTAGGCCGTCATATGGACTCATTGTGGACGCCAGAGAAAGTGGGCCAAGAAGCCGCTCGCAATACCGTTGCTCGCCTAGATCCCCAGCGCATTCCGACGGGGCGTTATCCAGTGATGTTTTCCGCTGATATTGCCACGGGTCTGTTTGGTCATTTAGTGATGGGCATTAGCGGTAGTAACTTATATCGTCAATCGACCTTCTTACTCGATCAGTTGGGCGAGCAAATTTTCCCAAGCTGGCTGCAAATTAATGAACGGCCTCACTTAAAGCGCGGGCTGGCCTCGTCGCCTTTTGATAGCGAAGGCGTCGCCACCCAAGATCGCGATATTATCGTCGATGGTAAGCTCAACAGTTACTTGATTACCAGTTACGCCGGTCGCAAACTTAATATGACACCAACGGGGCACGCTGGCGGTATCCACAATTGGTTTGTCGGCCACAATGGCAACAACTTTGAGCAAATGCTAAAAGCGTTAGGCACGGGGTTATTGGTGACAGAAGTGATGGGGCAAGGTGTGAATATTGTTACCGGCGATTACTCTCGTGGCGCAGCGGGTTTTTGGGTAGAAAACGGTGAAATTCAGTACCCAGTGTCGGAAATCACTATTGCAGGTAACCTCAAAGACATGTTCTCGTCGATTGTTGCTGTCGGCTCAGACGTTGAGACGCGCTCACAAATTCAAACGGGCTCTGTGTTGTTAGAGTCAATGAAAATAGCCGGCCAGTAATCTGACAGACAGCAAGCTTGCGGGCAGCAAAGAGCAGGTAAAACCATTAGGCTGAACAAAGGGAAAACCCATATTAGGTCTGGTGTGCTCGGTTTGAAAACCGAACGACACCTTTCTCCTTAAAGGCTTTCCCTTTTATTGTTCTTCGTGTGAGGCGTTGAGCCTCTCAATGTTGTCCATTATCGCCGCACAGAGCCACTTTGCTTGCTAGTTGCGCATCAGTGCCCATTGGCGGTAGACACCTGGTGCTCGATACAAAAGCAAAGCGAATAAAATCAACCCACAGCCGATCTGGTTTGCGATTGACAAATGCTCAGCGTAAACCCAGACACTCAAAGCCAATGTCCACACCGGTTCTAAAATCATAATAAACGCCGCACTGGCCGTCGCCACATGCTTTTGCCCTGTGGTTTGCAGCAGATAACGCAAACTGGTGGCAATTAAGGTACTGACCATAAACCACGCCCAAATTTGTGGGCTTAAACTTTGTGGCGGAGTTTCAAATGTCCAACTGGCGACGGCGGCCAACAGGCCGGTCATCATCAATTGAATTGTGGTGAGTAAGAGCGGCGGCACTACTCGGGCGCAAAAACTGTTGGCGTTGAAGTGCAGCGCTAACAAGATAGCCGCACATGCAAACCAAAATTGCCCGGCAGACAATTTCCATGGTTCGTTGGGGACATAAGCCAACAGCAATAATCCAACGATGGCAAAAGGCAGTGAGATCCAAAACCACTTTGCCGGCGGCGTTTTAAAGATCAGCCAAGCAATGATGGGCACCATCAACATGGATAAGCTCATGATAAATGCACCCTGGCCTAAAGCCGTGCTAATTGCAATGGCGTGAATCCAGCACAATAGCGCTGAGCCAAGCAAGAGTCCGACCCCTGCCGAACGAATGACATCGCCTAGTGAGGTTTGCTGCCAAGCTTGGCGACAAAAGGGCATCAGCAATATTGCCGCGAGAATAAAGCGACTACTGATAAAAGCAAAGGGCGGCAGCTCTCGTACTGTTTCTTTGGAAAAAATCCAGCCAAGTGCGGCGATAAGTGACGTTAAAAGGAGTAAATGAATAGAATATTTAGCCGTTTTCATAACAAATAGTCGTGTGAGGTTTCAATGAGAATGCAGCCGTGAGGGCTCCAAGGTAAAGGGGATTAGCTGGGTGTTTTAGGCGTCGTACAAGCCAAATGTTGTGACAGAGAAAGGAACAAACAACAGGGAAAGCAAAAGTGAAAAATGTCTCGGTGGCAGGTGCTCGGCCCCGACTCCGCATGGCGGTTTTGGCTTGTCGAGTTGTGCTAGGCAGGCAAGTGCACAACGAACTTGATAAGGACAATAATGACTGAAAAGCGTTCAGTCCATTATTTGTTTTGACGAATCACCTCGTGGTTGTCGAATTCGCCTATACGATACCAGACGAATAATCTATTGCAAGTGGTGACGATAAGACGGTGAGGGGGCTTGCTGCTTAGACACTGGGATAATGACGTTACTTGGCATTATCCCGGGTTCAGTTGGCCTGTGAGCGGTGCACACAAAGGGGAGGTTAAACTTTAAACTGGCTTAAACGATGGTGTACGTCGTCGACTTTGGTACCTTGTTGAGCGATTTCTTCAACTTGGATAGAGGCATTTTCTGTCAGCTCATCCGCAATGGTGTTGACTTGGTGGATATTTTGCGCGACTTCATGACTGACCGTGCTTTGCTCCTTAGTGGCATTGGCAATTTGTGCCGCTAAGCTTTGTAAGGTGGCAATGGCTTGGCCGATTTGTCCCATGTTGTCACTGACTTGGCTAATATCGCTAGCGGTTTGGCCAACCATCAGGTTCATCGACTCAATACTTTGCGTCGTTGTTTTTGTCGTTGCTTGCAATTGATGGATGAGATTGAGTACTTCACTCGACGATTGTGCGGTTTTATTGGCCAAGCTTCGCACCTCATCGGCGACCACCGCAAAGCCTCGTCCTTGCTCACCTGCACGTGCGGCCTCAATCGCGGCATTTAAAGCCAGTAAATTGGTTTGTTCGGCAATGTTTTGAATGGTGTCGACGATTTGGCTAATTTTCTGGGTGCTGATATTGAGTTCGTTTACGGATAATTCCGCCTGCTTTGCTTCTTCATCAAGGGCACTCATTGATTGTTGAGCCGCTTGAGCGGTATTGAGGCTTGTATCGGTCAACTGAGCGCACTCTGTTGCCAACTCTGACGTGTGATGAGTTTCTTTAGCCACTTGATTATTTGCCTGAGTCATTTCATCAATGGCGGTGGCCACAGTACGCACTTGATCTAATTGGGCAGAAATACGGGTTTTACTGGTGTGATTGAGTTCGGTGACTTGATGTGAGGAGCTTTGCAGGTCGTGAGTCATCGCTGTGATATTGGTGATCAACTCATGTAATTTTTCCATAAAGCGGTTAAAAGCATGGGCTGATTTGGCGATTTCATCCGTGCCCTTCGCGTCTAAGCGGACCGTTAAATCCCCATTGCCATTCGCGAGCACAGTTAATTGTTTATTGAGCATTTCAAGCGGTTTGAGGTTGCGATTGATGAAAAGGCCGCTGATAGCCACGACAAGAGCGGCAGATAACAAGGTAATCACGGTCATGATGAGAAGAACGCGATCGTAGTGCTGATTCAGCATCGTCGCTTCTTGTGCGACGAGCTTATCAACGTCATCGATGTAAAAACCGGTGGTGAGAATCAAATCTTGTGCTGGTAAATAACGACTGTAGGTCATTTTGGGAAAGTAAGCTTTTTCGCTCGGGCGGTAGCCATCGAATACGGTGAATCCATCGCCTTTGGTCGCGCTGTTGACAATATTACGCACGATGTATTGATTTTTGTCATTTTTGAGATCCCACTGGGAGGTGCCAACAGCATTGGGGTTGGCACCATGGGCAATCACGACCCCTTGGCTATTGTGAATATAAAAATAACTATCGGGGTTGCCGGTTTCAAAGCGCAAGGCACTAATGGTTTGGGCGAGAGAGTGTTTGAGTTCTGCGTCTTGATATTGTTTTACATCGGGCAAAATTGCGGTATAGGCCGTGTCGATAAGGCTTTTTAATTTTTCTTGGCGGTCGGAAAGGTAAGCGTGGTGAAAATCATCGAGTGTGGTTTGTTTTAACGAGCTAGTTAGAATATAGACTGTCAAGATTAAGGCACTGCCAATAAGCAGCACGGCCGAGAAACAAATTAAAAACAGCTTGCGTTTTAGTGTCATGGTGGCATCGCCTCAAAAATTGACCAATCGATTGTTTGCTCGATGGTTGTAATCAAAGATGGGTCGCGATCTCTGTGGACACTGGTGCCCAGGTCGTTCGCATTGTCATAGAAATTAATGATACTGTTTGCGTATATAATGATGTTCTTTTGATTTTTGTATGACTAGTTTTGGTGATTTTTGTGTTCAGTGTCACATAATTTTCTGTGTTTGAATGAAACTCGAGCAGTTGGCTATTCCTCAACCTCTTCTTGCTATATATTGCCGGGCGATTTGATTTTAATGCAACGAGGTTTAATAACATTCGTTGAATAGTCTTAGCCTATCTCTTTACTACTGCGATAAATAGCGGATGTTGATGTCTTACATTTGGCGAAAATAAAACAGAGTGAAGATAATATTATGGCGCTACCGATTTTAACCTTTAATGTTAAGAGACCGTAACGATGACACTTCGCTTTGATTGGAAGTATTTGCTGTTAGCCTTAGCGGTGGCATTGGGTTTGAGTTTGCTCAATATCGCTTTATTGCAAAACACTTTGTCGTATCCGTTTACTGATGTGCAGTTAGTGCAAACTACCGCATTAATGACAATGGCTTTTCTATTGTTTTATCTCTTCGTTCAATATCGCGCTTTGCAACGGCGTCGATTGTTTATTGCGTTATTGGATCGCTTGCCCGCAAGTTTGGTTTCTAAAGATAACAATGGCAAGATTCTTTATTGCAATCAATCTTATGCCAATCTATTTGGCTGCACTGCGGCGGAAATGTTTGACCAATTTGAAAGCGAATTCACCGATAAAGATTCCGTGATGCAAAGCTTTACGCCTTTAGCACAACCGGTAATAGATAAGGGACAAGCGATTGGTCAACCCGTGTCGGCATTGTATGAGCAAGCCTCGCCTCAAGCTGACAAAAGTAGTTACTATACCAGTGTTAAACTGCCTTACCTCAACATTAATCAACGAGCCTGTACCTTAATTTACGCTCAAGACGTAAGTGAGTTTCATCAATATAAACAACAAGCTGAATTGTATCAGACTCAGTTAGAGAAAGTCCTTGAAGCGTCTGAAGAAGGTTTGTGGGAATGGGACCTCGTTGAAAACAAAGCAACCGCTAATCAAAGAATGTTAGAGATTTTTAAGATCGAGAAACTGGAGAGTTTGGAAGATTTTGAAGCCATTATTTATCCAGATGATCGCGAGTTGGTTCACCAGGCGATAGAAACCCTAATTGCCAATCAAGCGCCTTTTAACATTGAATTTCGCATTGTAGATGACAAAGGCAACATCGCGTGGATTTGGGATCGCGGTCGGGTTGCTAGTGTCGATGAAAATAATCAGGTCACTTCGATTGTCGGTATTGCTATGGATATCACCGAAGATAAAGCCAACGAAGAGCAAATTCGAAAACTGGCCTATTATGACCCGCTGACGCAATTAAAGAACCGTTCAAAGCTGCAAAAGAACTTTGATGAAATGCGTTTTTCATTAATAGAGGGGCAACCCGAGCCATGGTATGGGTTGTTTTTCATCGATTTAGACCGATTCAAACACCTCAATGACAATTACGGTCATGGTCACGGCGATGAACTACTTAAAATTATCGGCCAGCGACTAATGAGTTTTGTTTGCAAAAACAGTTTGTTATGCCGCTTGGGGGGCGATGAGTTCATCGTTGTTTTCCCGATGCCAGAAATAATAAGCCAAACTCGATTAGAGCACATTGAAACCCTGGCAACGCGATTGCTCGACGAGCTCAATCAACCCTGTCAACTCGTTGGCTCTCAAGGCGATAATCCCATTTGTTATATGCCTCGTGCCAGCCTAGGTGGAATCACTTTCAAGCTCCGTTCTGACAGTGATTTATTGGAGCTCCGACGTTTGGCAGACATTGGTTTGTATCGCGCGAAAGCAGAAGGCGGCGGGGTTGCACACCTGTTTAACTTGGAAGAGCAAGATCAGATGTTGTCGGTCAACCGATTGCAAAAGTTACTTGAAAAAGGGATTGAGAACAATGAGTTTGAACTCTATTACCAACCGGTCATCAATCGCGATGGGCAAATCTGCGGCGCCGAGGCACTACTGCGCTGGCAAAGCGCTGAGCAAGGTTTGATCATGCCCGATACCTTTATGCCAATTGCAGAAGAAAGCCACGCTATCGTTGAATTGGGCAATCAAGTGATCCATATGGCGTGTCGCCAACTTGAGCAATGGCAACAGGCGACGTTGAGTGCGCATTTCACCATGGCGATCAACCTCAGTGCTAAGCAACTCTGGCAGCATAACTTTGTTGATGATTTTATTCATATTATTGAGCAATATGCGATCAACCCTCATCAGCTGATCGTTGAAGTAACAGAAAGTGTTTTTATCCATGATTTACAAGAAGCCAGTGACAAACTGATGGCGTTAAAGCGGCTCGGTATTAACATCGCTCTCGATGACTTTGGTACCGGTTATTCCTCGCTCAATTATTTGCGTCATTTGCCCTTAGACGAACTTAAGATAGACAAAAGCTTTATTCAATCCATGTTAGAGGATGCCAAAGCGAGCATCATGGTCAACACCGTGATTGAGTTAGCCAAACAACTGGAGTTGACTGTGGTCGCTGAAGGCGTCGAAACAGCTCAGCATTTTGAGCTACTCAGCGATCTTTCGGTGGAATTGTATCAAGGGTATTATTTTGCCAAACCATTACCGATAGACGACTTTACCGCTTTTTATCAATCATATACGAGCCTTATCACTTAAATTAAGGTGAGTTGCTTTGTTGACTTGTCCCGTTAATCAGTGAATCGCTTTAGAGTTGCAACGGTGAACCTGTTTGCGTTTTAAAATGCCAGTATTTTGTCATTAATCTGTTGCAAACACTGACATTGTAAACAAACTGATATAGCATTGATTAAATAAAGAATTGATATTCCCTACAAGATTGGTATAGCCGTTGTTATCTTATGTATTGGGAGTACAAAAGTCAGTGCTGTGATTGGCATGATAGCGATTATTCATGCCTAACGAGCAGTCTTTGAGAGTTTGGCTGGGTCAAGCAATGAGCTATTCGCTGGCCTTCAATGTAGCGAGTAAATAATGAGCAAAACCCCACAGCTTTCCGTCGTCGGTATCGGCGCTTCGGCTGGCGGTCTGGAATCGATGAGACCGTTGTTAAATGGCTTACACAAGACAGGACACATTGCATTCGTGGTGGCCCAGCATATGTCGCCGCAGCACCGCAGTATGCTGGTGGAGTTACTCGCTAAAGAGTGCCCGCTTAATGTGATTGAAGCCAAAGATGGCGAAGCATTACAGCCAGACACTGTGTATGTTAATCCGCCCAATAAAGACATTTTGGTGATAAAAAACAAAATTGAGCTCAAGCATTTAGATCGCGGCATTGGCCCTAAACCTTCCGTTGATAGCTTGTTTAACTCGCTCGCCAATCACATCGGTGGTCACGCTGTGGGGATTATTTTGTCCGGTACAGGCTCAGATGGGGCTCACGGTTGCCGGGCAATTCGTGCCTCGGGTGGGATTACCATAGCGCAAGACCCAGAAACGGCGAAATATGATGGTATGCCAAGCGCAGCCATTCGATCAGAAGCGGTGGATTTGATTTTATCGCCGTCGGACATCGCCAAACAATTGACCGATATTATCAATTCGCCGCCACCCAAAATTTCGCTAAAAGAAGAAAGCACGGGTAAACATATCGCCTCATTCACGGACTTGATCAACCGCGTCTATCAAGCCACACAGGTCGATTTTAGTCAGTATAAAGAAGCCACTTTAAGTCGCCAGTTGCAACGCCGAATCGCCGCATTGCGCTTGTCTTCGCTCGATGAATACTTTAGTTATATTGATGACAATAAAGAAGAATTACACACACTGCAAAAAAGCTTTCTGATTTCTGTGACGGCGTTTTTTCGCGACCCTGAGGCCTTTGAGCAGCTGACGGGATTAGTGGAAAAAATGATCTCGAACAAAGAGCCGCGCAGCACGGTGCGCATTTGGATTCCAGGCTGTGCAACCGGAGAAGAAGTTTATACCTTTGCGATCATGATTTGTGAACAGCTCGGACGTCGTGTTAGTGATTATGACATTAAAATCTTCGGTACCGATATTGATATGGCGGCGACTGAAGTGGCCCGTAAAGGGATATACCCAGAGCCAGTGCTCGAAGGTCTCGATAAAGTCCTTATTGATCGCTATTTTATCCAAGATGGTCGCAGCTTCAAAATCATTAAACACGTTAGAGACATGTGTGTTTTTGCCCGCCAGGATTTAGTGCGCGATCCTCCTTTTCTCAAAATGGACTTGATCAGTTGTCGCAATTTGATGATCTATTTAAACAATGATTTGCAAGATCAGATCATCAGTAACTTCCACTATTCATTACTACCCGGTGGCTACTTATTTTTGGGTAAATCCGAGTCGATTGGTAGCGCCGCGACCTCGATGTTTGGCCAAATAGACAAGAAAAACAAAATATTTCAACGCCTAGAAGGGCCGCAAACTCGGGTCCATATTGGCAGTTTTACCAGTAATATTACTCCCCCGATACCTCAGAGAGTATTGACGCCTAAAATGGTGAAAATGGAGGCGGTGAAAAACTGCCTGCTCGACGCTTATGGACCGCCGAGTGTTTTAATCAATAGCGCTCATGAACCTTTGCAGTTCTTTGGTGAGCTTGGCCGTTATCTCTCTTTGCCTGAAGGGGCGGCAGATTTTAATATTCTCGCCCTTGCACCGCCGAGTATTCGCACCGAATTACGCGCTTTGTTATATCGAGCAATGAACAGCGACAAAGTGTCTAATGAACACTTAGTCGATGCTCAGCTCAATGGTATGCCGACACGAGTCAACATTGCTGTTCGCCAAATCAATATAGATGGTCAAGCAGAGAGAACGTACCTTGTTTCGTTTGAAGAAATTAACAATGATGTGATCCCTGCTTTAGAGTTTGATCAATACAGTGAGGATCAGCAAAGTCATATCAGTCACCTAGAAAATGAATTGTCGGGTACCCGAGAGCACTTACAGGCTGTGATTGAAGAATTGGAAACCTCCAACGAAGAATTGCAATCGCTGAACGAAGAATTACAAGCCTCAACCGAAGAGTTGCAATCATCAAACGAAGAGTTGGAAACTACCAATGAAGAATTGCAGGCCACCAATGAAGAGCTCACCACCGTCAACGATGAGCTACAAGCCAAGTCAATACAGCTAACCGAAGTTAACGAAACGCTCAATAATATCCAAAATTCAATTGATCTTGGGTTGATTGTATTGGATGAAAAACTCAGGCTGATTCGCTATACCCCCAAAGTGGTGCGTTTGTTTGGTATTTTACCTGATGACATTGGTCAGAAAATCACCGGCATTCCTTCGCACATAAAAATTGAACACTTTGAGCGAGTACTCATGTCGGTTATTCAAACTGGTGATCCACTGTCGATGGAAGTCAAACGACAAGGGGATACCTTTTTAATGAGTTTGGCCCCTTATCTCAATGAGACCAAACGGATCTCAGGCGTTATCTTGACCTTCTCTGATATCAGTGAGTTGACGCAAACTCGCTTAAAAATTGAACAGGCCGAGCAAAAATTCCGTCTGATCACCGAATCGCTTCACGAAGTGGTTTGGATGAGTTATCCCGATTTTTCCCAGTGGGAGTACTTAAGCCCGACGTTTTCAGATTACTCTGGCCTTGCCCCGAGCATTATCTACCAATCGCCAGAGAAGTTTTTAGAGACGATTCATCCCGATGATCGTTCTGACTTTGTCGCTCAAACCAAGCAAGCGCGTTGGGATATTCAGTATCGGTTGTGCCACCTAGACGGTCGCATCTCTTGGATGCGCGATCGCGGCAGTAAGGTAGCTCAACAAAATGATCTGCCCGATTTACTGGTCGGTAGTGCCGTTGATATTACGAAGTCGATTGACTTTGCTCATCAATTGCAATTGAGTGAAGAAAAATTTCGCAGTGTATTTGAAAGCTCCAGTGTCGGTATTGCTTTAGCGAATGACAAAGGCGAACTATGGGACGTCAATCCAGCGTTTTGCCAGTGGCTTGGCTACGATCGCAAAGAGCTCGCAGGTCGCCATTTTGATGTGATCACCCATGTTGATGATCTGGAAGATGATTTACACCTGTTTAATGAACTTATTACCGGTAAACGCGATGCTTATCACTTAGAAAAGCGTTACCTGACCAAAGATGGCAAGGTGATCTACGGATTGCT
>JBFGYW010000035.1:0-23209 GCA_041587235.1 Vibrio sp. | reverse complement strand
CGTCCTTGCAGTGAAACGATCTTGAAGCGCAGCGACCTTCTTTTTAAGCGAAGCGTCCTTGCAGTGAAACGATCTTGCAGCGCAGCGACCTTCTTTTTAAGCGCAGCGACCTGTATTTTCGTAAAAAAAACCACTCGCGAGGAGTGGTTTCTAACAACATAAACAGGCCGAGATTAAAACGGAATATCGTCGTCAAAATCCATTGGTGGCTCATTGTACTGCTGAGCCGGCGGCTGCTGTTGAGGCGCTTTCGGGGCCGATTGTGCCGGCGCTGGAGAAGATTGAGGCTGCTGGTACTGAGGCTGTTGTGGCTGACCCCAACCGCCTTGTTGACCGCCAGCAGGTTGGCCGCCTTGACCCATAGGGGCACCGCCACCTTGACGACCGCCAAGCATTTGCATCACACCGTTAAAACCTTGTACAACCACTTCGGTGGTGTAACGGTCTTGACCGCTTTGGTCTTGCCATTTACGGGTCTGCAATTGACCTTCAATGTAAACTTGAGAACCTTTGCGCAGGTACTCGCCCGCCACTTCAGCCAATTTGCCAAACAGCGCCACGCGGTGCCATTCGGTTTTTTCACGCTGTTCGCCAGTGGCTTTATCGCGCCATGACTCTGAGGTCGCAAGGGTCAGGTTCGCTACAGCACCACCACTGGGCATATAACGGATTTCAGGGTCGTTACCTAGATTACCAACTAGGATAACTTTGTTAATTCCACGGCTCGCCATAGTGTGCTCCGTTTGAGATTCTGATTTGATATTTAGCGCCTAAGGATACCACGCTTTACCTTGGAAACAAGTTCAAAGGGCTCCTGTACTGATTATATCCGTTGTCACCTTGCCTGGGCGAACGAGGTGAAAAAGTGTTAAGCCTTTCTCAATTATGCCGCTGTGGCACAGCAAAAATACCGATGAGCTTCCCAAATATTTTTTTCTCAGTTGGAAAAATCCGCCACCACTCACCAAGCTTTTTCTGTGAGTCGCGTAGTAAAAATCGCACAGTAACCACGAATTTTAATCGACGACGGCAGACTGCTCACTCAATACAAAACAACAATAACAATCAAACCCTATTGAAACACGATAAGGAATCTCGAATGAAGAGTAACACCTACTACCAACGCCAACTCGTCATGCTCACCAATCATGACAAACCTGTAATTGCCAGTCAGTTAACCGAAGCTTTGTCAGAGCAAAGCCACACGGTGAAAATTTGTAAAGTGGCCCACCTACCGCAACTCGACATTCCACACAAAGTCTTTCTGATTGACTTTTTTGAGTCGGAAGTCATCTTGCAAGAAGCGAAACAGCACAAGGTCGACCTTTACAAACACGATGTGATCCTCATTAACGGCCGCGATACCCTACCAACCGACAACCTTCTGCGCTTTGGCTGTCTTAAAGGCTTTTTTCAACGCGAGTCACCATTGAGTGCCATCGCTCATGGCATCCATAACATCTTGAACAACAAGGACTGGCTACCGCGCCAAATCGCCAGTCAACTGCTGTACTACTATCGCGAAAGTACCCTCAACCGCATCGCCTACGCCAAGGGGTTACTGACCGCGCGCGAGCAAGAAGTCTTGGCCTGCTTGGGACTTGGAGAAAGCAATTTGGAGATCAGTGACAAGCTCTACATCAGTGAGCACACGGTCAAAACCCACATTCACCACATCTACAAGAAAATTGATGTCGGCAATCGCACCCAAGCCATGTATTGGGCTCGTAATCATTTGCATTAATAAACCGTGAGAGACAGTTTAAGACAGTCAAACACAGTATAAGACAGTGAAACACAGTAAAACCTAGCGAGCGCTGTGTTTCCCAGTGTTAAGAGCAAATTACAGAGCAAATTACAGGACATCCATTTATTTCAGCAAACAAATTGGTGGGAAACAAATTGGTGGGTGTCCTAAATTTTTGCTCTCACTGTCACTCAATGTGTTAAGCGACCTTCTTTTTAAGCGAAGCAACCTATCTTTCCCTGTTTTAAGCGCAGCGGACTGTGTTTCACTGTTATTGACTGTCCTTCACTGTCTTTCCTTAAGCGCAGCGATCTTCTTTTACTGTTTCTTTATACAGTTCTGACTTCCCTCTTTTACCAAGAATATGCCATACTAGGATTTGGTAACCTGTTTAGAGCGGTGAAAATGGATAAGATCGAAGTACGCGGTGCTCGCACTCATAACTTAAAAGACATTAACCTAACCATTCCTCGAGATAAACTGATCGTCATCACGGGGTTATCGGGGTCGGGTAAGTCCTCTTTGGCCTTTGATACTTTGTATGCCGAAGGACAAAGACGCTATGTCGAGTCACTGTCAGCCTACGCGCGCCAGTTTTTGTCTTTAATGGAAAAGCCCGATGTCGACCACATTGAAGGCTTGTCGCCGGCGATTTCGATTGAACAAAAATCCACCTCCCACAACCCTCGTTCAACCGTCGGTACCATTACTGAAATCTACGATTACCTGCGCTTGCTCTACGCTCGAGTCGGCGAGCCGCGCTGTCCGGATCACGGTGAACCATTAGCGGCGCAAACCGTGAGCCAAATGGTCGATAAAGTACTCGAACAGGCCGATGGCAGCCGCTGGATGTTGCTGGCTCCGATCATTAAAGAGCGCAAAGGCGAACACAGTAAAACGCTACAAAACCTCGCGGCACAAGGCTTCATTCGCGCGCGTATCGATGGCGAAATCTGTGACTTATCCGATCCACCGTCACTCGAACTGCAAAAGAAACACACCATTGAAGTCGTCGTCGACCGCTTTAAAATCCGCGGCGACCTACAACAACGCTTGGCCGAATCGTTCGAAACCGCCCTAGAACTGACCGGTGGTGTGGTGGTGGCCTCTTCGATGGACGAGCCAGGCAACGACATTGTCTTTTCGGCCAACTTTGCCTGTTCACAATGTGGTTACAGCATGCAAGAGCTCGAGCCAAGGCTGTTTTCGTTCAATAACCCCGCCGGGGCCTGCTCGACCTGTGATGGCCTCGGTGTGCAACAGTACTTCGACGCCGATCGCGTGGTCACCGACGCATCACTCAGTTTAGCCGATGGTGCGATTCGCGGCTGGGACAAACGCAATTTCTATTATTATCAAATGCTCAACTCATTGGCGGAGCACTACGGTTTTGATCTCGACACCCCGTTTAATCGGCTGCCAAAGAAAATTCAATCGGTGATCTTACAAGGATCTGGACGGGAAAATATCGAGTTTAAATACGTCAACGACCGCGGCGATATGCGAGTGAAACGCCACCCGTTTGAAGGCATTTTGAACACGCTCGAGCGCCGCTACCACGAAACCGAATCCAACAGCGTTCGCGAAGATCTCAGCAAACTGATTTCAACCAAGTCCTGTACCAGTTGTGGCGGTACGCGCTTGCGCCAAGAAGCTCGCCACGTATTCATCGGTGAAACCAACTTGCCGACCATTACCGAACTCAGCATTGGCGACACCTTAACCTTTTTTGAAAATCTTGAGCTCACAGGCCAGCGCGCCAAAATCGCCGAAAAAGTAATGAAGGAAATCCACGACCGCTTGCACTTCTTAGTCAACGTTGGGCTCAACTACCTCAACTTATCGCGCAGTGCCGAAACCCTCTCTGGCGGTGAAGCACAGCGCATTCGATTGGCAAGTCAAATCGGCGCCGGTTTGGTTGGCGTGATGTACGTGCTCGATGAACCCTCGATTGGCCTGCATCAGCGCGACAACGAACGCTTGCTCAAAACCCTCAATCACCTGCGCGATCTGGGCAATACCGTCTTGGTGGTCGAACACGATGAAGACGCGATTCGCAGCGCCGATCACGTAATAGACATCGGCCCCGGTGCAGGCGTTCACGGCGGCAGTATCTGTGCTCAGGGCAGCGTTGCAGACATCATCGCCACCGAAGATTCGTTGACGGGCCAATACTTAAGCGGTAAACAAGCTATTGCTGTCCCCGAGCAGCGCACGCCTGTCGACAAGAAAAAAATGGTCAACTTGAGCGGTGCCAGTGGCAACAACCTCAAAGACGTTAACTTCAACCTGCCAGTTGGTTTATTTACGTGTATTACCGGCGTGTCGGGCTCAGGTAAATCGACCTTGATCAACGATACCTTTTTCAAAATCGCCCATACCGAGCTCAACGGTGCCACTACCGCCAAACCCGCACCGTATAAAAAAATCAAAGGGCTCGAACACTTCGATAAAGTCATCGACATCGACCAAAGCCCGATTGGCCGTACGCCGCGCTCCAACCCGGCAACCTACACAGGCATTTTCACCCCGATCCGCGAATTATTTGCCGGTACTCAAGAATCGCGCTCTCGCGGTTACAAGCCTGGCCGCTTTAGCTTTAACGTACGCGGCGGTCGCTGTGAGGCCTGTCAGGGCGACGGTGTGATCAAGGTAGAGATGCACTTCCTACCCGATGTTTACGTCCCTTGTGATACTTGCCAAGGCAAACGCTATAACCGCGAAACCCTCGACATTCGCTACAAGGGCAAAACCATCGCCGAAGTGCTGGAATTAACCGTGGAAGACGCCCACGAGTTTTTCGCGCCTGTGCCGGTCATTGCTCGCAAATTAAAGACCCTAATCGATGTTGGCTTATCCTACATTCGCCTTGGTCAAGCGGCGACCACCCTTTCCGGCGGTGAAGCGCAGCGGGTCAAACTGGCTCGCGAGCTGTCAAAACGCGACACAGGCAAAACGCTGTACATTCTCGACGAACCGACCACCGGCTTACATTTTCACGATATCGCTCAGCTGCTGACGGTCCTTCACCAGCTAAGAGACCGAGGCAATACCGTGGTCGTGATCGAACACAACCTCGATGTGGTCAAAACCGCCGATTGGATTGTCGACCTCGGCCCAGAAGGTGGTCAAGGCGGCGGGGAAATCATCGCCCAAGGGACGCCAGAGCAAGTGGCTAAAGTGACCGGCTCACACACTGCGCGCTTCCTTGGCCCTTTGCTAACCACACAGCATTAGCCGTGATGCCCCGGTAGAAAAATAAGACACAATACCGCATCCATTTAGGTGAATAACAAAGAAAAAGTGAGTGGCGGATAAAGCGCTTGAAGTCACTCGCTTCAATTTCTCGTTATCCCTTGATATGGTAAGCCATTAAACGAAATGCGATGCCTCTCACCTTTCTACTGATTGAGTGAAGCTTTCGACACACATGGCATCAACAAGCGCAATGAACCAAGCCAGTATCGCCCGGCTTTTACTACCGTCACCTGACGTTGACCGAAAAAAGAGAACCTAACACCATGGCCATCGTTCACTACAGCGGCACCAAACTGGCTCCCAAGCCGATCGTTTTACCCCTCACTCGACTGTTTATGGTCTCAATGGCGATACTGTATCTGTTTGCCATGCACATTTTCTTACCTAACAGTGGCGGAGAAGGGTTTTCGCTGCCGTTTAACATCACCACCTGGATAGCGGCGTCTTGGATCATCGGCATTGGCTTGTGGCAAGCGTGGCGAATGAACACTTGGCGAGTCAGTAAACTCAGCGTTTTGTTACTCTTAGTATGCCTACTGATGAGCCTGCCGGTCTTCTACCCAGAATCCGATCCAAGCCACGCGCTGCCCCGCCTATTGGGGCTGTGGACGGGCTGGCTATTTTTTTCTGTTTTACAACAATTTAAGCTGAGTAATAACCAAAAGCAGACCTTGTTGTTTTTGATTATTCTCGCCGCCAACCTCGAAGCACTGTTCGCTTATTATCAATACTTTTTTCTCGATGCCGACAACCTGCTCGGTTACAACATCGACAGCAACCGGCCCTATGGTATCTTTCAACAGGCCAATGTCATTTCCAGCTTTTTGGCCACCGGGCTGATCTTGGCCACCTATTGTTTTGCCCGTTTGCCTTACAAATACAATACTCATTGGTTTATTCACGCGATTTGCTTGATCACGCCGGCGATTTTGTTGCCGCTGATCATTATGATTGCCTCGCGCACCGCTTGGCTGGCCACCGCGATCGCCATCGTCCTGATGCTGCCGTATTTACGCCGCTTTGTGGCTTGGCGACGAGCGATGACCTGGGCAATGATGTGTTTGATTGGCATTGTACTTGGCGCAGGGCTTATCACCGACCAACAGCTCGACGGAGAAAGCGTGGCCGCCCAAAAACTCGGCCTCACCTCATCGCGCTCATTTACCTACCCACAAAGCTTGGACATGCTGATCGAAAAACCCTTCAGTGGTTACGGGTACGGACGCTTTGAAGAAAGCTACATTTTGTATACCGCACATCAACACGCCCTGAACCCGAACTACCCTGCTGGGCTGCCAAACTTAACCCACCCACAAAACGAGCTGCTGTATTGGGGCGTGGAAGGCGGAGCATTACCCCTGCTGGGTATTCTGATTGCCGGCTGTTATGTGATCTATCGCTTGCGACGCGGCAAACCCGGTACGCGCCTTGCGACCTTTTCGATCTTAGTGCCGATTTTGCTGCACACCCAACTCGAGTATCCGTTTTACCTGTCGTCGATCCACTGGTTGTCGTTTTTGATTTTGCTGTATTGGATTGACCAGCGCGGCGGTAAAATCTACGACTTACCTCTGTGGTCGGGTTGGAAAAAAAGCTTTCAAATCGGCTGCGCGCTGATCCCGTTCACCGCCACACTCGTTTTGGTGACCACCTTGCACAGCGGATTAGCGCTCACTCGTTATGAAGCCAGAGCAGAAAACCATCCAGAGCAGCTGAACACCTTGGTCAACCCCTACTTGTGGCAAGACCGAATCGACAAAGCGCGCTACACCGCCGATTTAGAAACCGGCATCAAACACCAAGACCAGCGCGCGCTCGAACGCTACATCAACTGGGCGCTGGCTATGATTCAAAACCAACCCAGGACCGAGTATTACCGCAATTTACTCACCGCCTATCGACTGCTCGACATGCCATTAAAAGTGCAACAGGTACAAAAAGAAGCGGATTTCTTGTTCCCCGGACACAACTTTGCCCCCGGTAACAATGCCCCAAAAGGCACCGCAACCACTCCCCTCAACCGCGCTTTGTAATGGGACAGTGTAAGACAGTACGATACAGTACAAGATAGTTAAACACAGTAAAACCAAGATCTTATCTTTGATAAACTGTGTTTCACTGTATTAAGCGAAGCGAACTGTGTCACACTGTCATTCACTGTCTTTACCTTGCCACTTTAGCGAAGCGACCTTGTAGTGAAACGATCTTGCAGCGCAGCGATCTTCCTTTTAAGTGATAACGGGACAGTCCTATTTATTATCAGGACAGGCATAATATCGACTCAATGATAACTAAAGTGATAACGGGACAGGCAAGATTTAGTAGCTATCTAGCCTGTCCTTTTATTAGCTATCTAGCCTGTCCTTTTATTAGTCTTGCCCTTCAAACATAACGTGCAATTTATTGCCATCAAGGTCACGACAATAAGCACCGTAATAATGAGGTCGGTAGCGGTAACCAGGCGCGCCTTCATCTGTCCCTCCTAACGCGATCGCCTGTTGGTGAAACGCATCCACTTCAGCTCGAGATCGCGCCTGAAAAGTTACCTGAACACCATTACCAACGGTCGCAGGCTTTTGATTAAAAGGGGTTAACACCCAAAAGCAACTCGTCCCACCAATTGAGCCATAACCGATTTCTCCCACCACTTGCATCGTGCGCTCCATCCCTACTACGGCGAGTAACTGATCATAAAACTCACCCGCTTTGTGTAAATCTCGACTACCAAGCGTGACTCCGACTAACATAATCGCTCCTTAAAAAGCATAAAATACACCGCACAGTCTAACGGCTTCAAAGCGCAAGTGAAACCAGAGTTAAAACGGCAGTATCACGTAGCTTGTACACTCTGTGTCTGTAGTAAAGAGGATGGGTTCGATAAAAGGACCGATAAAAGGAGGACCGATAAAAGGACAGCCCTTTTTACCATAAAGGGACATACCATAAAGTACCAAATACCATAAAGGGACAGGCAATATTTCAACCAAATAGGTCCAACAAACAATAAAAAGGTAAAAGATAAAAGGACAGGCCAGATAATGCTCTCAAAAGAGGTCCAACAAATAACAAAAAGGCAAAAGATAAAAGGACAGGCCAAATAACACACTCACAAAATCATCGCGAGGATTATCTAGCCTGTCCCATTATGTCAGTGCCACTTAATCTCTGAGTACTTTTTCCAAAGCGTGCAAACAAAGGGCGACATTTTCCTCACGGGCGCCGTAGCCCATTAAGCCGACACGCCATGCCTGTCCTGCCATTTTGCCAAGACCTGCACCAATTTCGAGGTTAAAGCGCTGCAATAACTGGTAGCGCACTAACGCCTCTTCGACACCAGAGGGAACACAAATGGCGTTGAGTTGTGGCAACCTGACCTCGGCATCAACCATAAAGTCGATGTCTAAATCCCTTAACCCTGCCGCTAACAGATCATGCATGTCCCGATGTCGTTGCCAGCTTTTTTCTAATCCTTCATTCGCCAACATCACCAAAGACTCATGCAGCGCATATAAACTGTTCACAGGGGCTGTGTGATGGTAACTTCGTTGACTCTGAGCTCCCCAATAGCCCAAAATGAGGTTTTGATCGAGAAACCAACTTTGTACCGGTCTCTGACGTGACTGCATTTTTTGTACTGCGCGCTCAGAAAACGTCACCGGCGACAACCCAGGCACGCAAGACAGACACTTCTGGCTGCCTGAGTACACCGCATCAAGTTGCCAATCATCGACATACAATGGCACACCACCTAAGGACGTCACCGTATCGACAATGGTCAATGCATGAAATTGCTTCGCGATATCAGAGAGCCCCTTCGCATCGGACAACACTCCCGTTGACGTTTCTGCATGAACAAAAGCCAGTAACCGACAATCTGAGTGTTGCTCAAATGCTTGCTGTACTTTGCTCAGCGAAACGGGATGTCCCCATTCATCATCAACCACAATCGCCTCACCGCCGCAGCGCTGAACATTTTCTTTTAATCGGTCGCCAAACACCCCATTACGGCAAACGATCACCTTATCACCAGGCTCGACCAAATTGACAACACACGCTTCCATTCCGGCACTTCCAGGGGCAGATATAGGAAACGTGAGCTCGTTCTGGGTCTGAAAGGCATAACGTAAAAGCTGTTTTATTTCATCCATTAACGAAATAAAGCAAGGATCAAGGTGGCCCACGGTCGGTCGACTAAGCGCTTGTAACACTTGCGGTGAAATATCTGACGGCCCTGGTCCCATCAAAGTTCTTTGCGGCGGGTAAAAGCTTTCAAATGTCATGCTGGCTCCTTGGCAGTGCGATGTGATTAACATTTTTACCATATCACTCACCTAAGTACCTGCAAGAGCAAGTGATCGGGTTTGACAACTAATCCTCATTTTTCTGCACTGTGCCCCATTTTTTGTATCAATCTCACCGGACAATCAAAAAAGGACAGGCTACTTAACTTAAAATGTCAAAGCATGACAATCTTGCCTGTCCCTTTAACCTCATATTTAGCCTGTCCTTATACAACCTTTAGTCCGCCTCGTTATCTAGCCTGTCCCAATAAGGTTCTGGGCCAAAGCGCTCGGTGAAAAAGTCGATAAAGGCTCGTACCTTAGGGGCTAACATTCTCGAACTGGGGTAAACCGCCCAAATGGCCGAATCTGTTTTGAGAGGGAAATCCGTCAAGACTTCAACCAACTCACCGGTTTTTAAATATTGATAACAGCACCATGTCGAGCAAATCGAGATCCCCAAGCCCGCGATACAAGCATCTCGTACCGCTTCACCATTATCGGCAATAAAATGTCCCTTGGGTTTGATGGCTAACTCGCCCTTAGCGGTTTCAAATAAACACGTTTCATTCCCACTCAAATGCAAAAAATGGTGTTCAAGCAGATCATTCGGGTGCTGAGGTAGGCCAAACTGTTCAATATAACCGGGAGAAGCACACAAACGTCGTGTATCAGGGGCTAATTTTCTTGCCACTAAGGTCGAATCCTTCAACGCGGCATTGCGGATCGCCACATCAAAGCCGCCTTCCACTAAATCGATAATGCTGTCGGATAAACGAAAATCCAGACTCAACAGTGGATAGTGCTGAGTAAATTCTTTCATCAGTGGGATAAGATGCATACGGCCAAATGAGGCAGGTGCTGATATTCTCAATACCCCTTGAGGCACTGCTTTACCCGCGCCAACCGATGCCCGGGCAGACTCAACGCTTTCCAACACCTCTCTCGCATGAGGTAAAAACGCCAATCCCTCTTGAGTTAAAGACACCTGCCGCGTCGTTCTGTGCACTAATCGGACATTTAACGATTGCTCCAATTTACTGATGTACGTACTCGCCACCGCCGGGGAAAGTCCTAACGCACTGCCCGCTAAGCTAATATTATGAGTCGATGCCAAGCGAACAAACATCTTTAAGTGGTCAATATTCATCGTCTAGTCCCTAGTTATTTAACACGAGTGAAGTTTTTATCGATCTCTAATTATTAAGAGTATCGATAGTGGGTGAATTAACAAGCTGAGATTATCAATTTTTTTTATAAAATCTTTCTCGTTTTTGCTCATTGTTCAACCCGTTATCAATCGCTAAAGTGATTCTATCGCTGGCCGTTGACGCTCTAGGTGGGCAGCTCATACTTTAAATCCATTTGTTACCGAGGACATATCATGACGCAAACGTATTTTTCCGTGTTAGAGGTCACTCCAACCAGTCAAGATTGGCTTGAAGAGTATACCAAAGTGGCAGGACCAAGAGTCGCGCACTACGGTGGTCGTTACATTGCCAAAACCACCGAGCATATGACCCTTGAAGGTAACCGTGAGCAGCCTGCGGTTCGAGCTATCATTCAATGGCCGAGCAAACAAGCGGCACTCGATTTCATGCAAGACCCGATTTATAAGCCGCAGCTTGACGCCAGAACTCAAGGCTCAATCAGTCATCATGCCTTACTTGAAGGCCTCGATTTAACAGAAAAGTGATAAGGGTTCAGAAAATGAAAAAGACGATTTTAATTACCGGTGCCACTGATGGTATTGGCTTCGAAACGGCTAAATCTCTTGTTGCTGCGGGCCATCATGTAATTATTCACGGCCGAAATCGTGCAAAAACTTCGCAAGTTAGCGATCAATTGGCAGCGATAAACAGTACAGCCAACATCGAAACCCTCATTGCCGATCTGTCTCAGCAAGACGCGGTAGAAGCGATGATAAAACAGCTAAAAAGCCGAGATGGTCAGATCGATATCGTGATCAATAATGCGGGTATTTTCACAACGTCTGCGCCCATTAATGAAAAAGGTATCGATATTCGCTTTATGGTCAATACCTTAGCGCCCTATCAAATCACCAAAGCTCTGCTTCCTTTGATGCCCAGTACAGGCCGAGTGGTCAACCTTTCCTCTGCAGCACAAAAATCGGTCAACCTCGATGCTCTCGCAGGAAAAGTACGTCTCGGAGATAACGATGCTTACGCGCAAAGTAAACTGGCATTAACCATGTGGTCTCACGCCTTAGGAAAAGCCCTCGGCGACAAAGGACCTGTGATCATTTCCGTAAATCCAAAATCGTTTTTGGGCAGTAAAATGGTCAATCAAGCCTACGGAATAGCGGGCAGCGACTTGAGCATTGGTGCCGACATTCTGATCCGTGCGGCGTTATCTGATGAATTTGCGACAGCACAAGGGCGATACTATGACAATGATATTGGCGCATTTTCCGATGCCCACTCCGATACTTATCAAGCCAGTAAGGTTGAAAGCTTGATCGAGGCGATGGATGATTTATTAGCCGACCAATAAAGCCCCCCCTCAGATGATGGAGATAATGGTGGAAATAATGGGACAGCCCAAATAATGGAACAGCCCCAATACTCTCTGACCTTAAAGAAATATCTTAAAGGGACAGGCTAGATAACGAGACAAGATAAAAGGACAGCTTCAATTTGGGCTGTCCTTTTTATTAATTTGTAATTTGGACTGTCCTTATTTGTCACTTGGCCTGTCCTGATATCTTCATGATCACGAATCCTACAAGCCAACTGAGATAACACGACTTTTCGATTGACAAAAAACGCATAAACAAGTTCAATGGTCCGGCAAATTGCAGAAGAGGAGCATTGCCCAGGTAACTGTTTTGTGGAACCGCAAATCCAAGACAAAACAAGGAGGGGGAGCAATGCCGAGGTAGATTTAAAGTGTGGTTTAAATCTGTCGGTTGGCCTGGGTTGAATCCCATCAACTGTCATCAACTCAATTGATGAGGAGCTTCTGAGGTCTAGATTATCTATCTGTTTTTCCTCGCTGTTTTCCCTTCACTCTCTTCTCTCGGCGCATACTTTATTCATTTTTTAAGTCGTGGGAGAACAAACGTGAGCGCATTTAATGTTGCAAAATTTGGTGGTACTAGTGTTGCTGATTTCGAGGCGATGAGTCGCTGTGCAGCGATTGTAAAAAGCAATCCTCAGACTCGATTAGTTGTCAGCAGTGCCTGTTCTGGAGTTACTAACTTATTGGTTTCACTTGCAAATGGTGTTTCTAGTATCGAAGATCGCCAGTCGATCATCACCAAACTTGAGCACATTCACTTTTCAATTTTAGAACACTTGAGCGACACCGATACCGTGCGCAGCGAGCTTAACCGCATTTTAGATACCGTGCGCAGCTTAGCCGAAGCTTCCGCCATTCAAGTCAGCAGTAAATTAACCGATCACTTAGTGGCCTGCGGCGAGTTAATGTCAACCTACATCCTTGCTCAGCTTATGATAGAACAAGGCCTCGACGCGGTAAGATTTGATATTCGCGATGTGCTAAAAACCGATGATCAATTCGGCCGAGCAGAACCCGACGTTACATTAACAGGCCAACTGGCGATGCACACATTGCGTCCTTTATGCGAAGAAAAAGTCGTCGTCACTCAAGGTTTTATCGGTTCAGATAACGAAGGAAATACAACTACACTAGGTCGGGGTGGCAGTGACTACAGCGCAGCACTTATCGCTGAGGCAGTAAAAGCACAAGGTCTACAAATTTGGACAGATGTCCCGGGGATTTATACCACCGATCCTCGAATTGCTCCGAACGCTTCACCAATTCCAGAAATTAGCTTTAATGAAGCCTCAGAAATGGCGAACTTTGGCGCCAAAATTTTACACCCAGCGACACTGGTTCCTGCACTTCGCCATGATATTCCTGTTTTTGTCGGTTCATCAAAAGCGCCCGAGCAAGGCGGCACCTGGATTCGCCATCAAGTAGAAAGCTCACCTCAATTTAGAGCTCTTGCTTTGCGTAGCAATCAAACCATGGTCACTTTACGTAGTGCAAAAATGTTCCACGCCTATGGTTTCTTAGCGAAAGTATTTGAGATCTTGGCCAAGCACAAAGTTTCTGTCGACTTGATCACCACATCTGAAATCAGCGTTTCTATTACACTGGACAAAACAGACACCTCTGGTGGTTCCCCAGAACTTCCTCCAGAAGTAAGAGCTGAACTTGAAGAGTTAGCCCACGTCGACGTTGAAAGAAACCTCAGTTTAGTCGCTCTGATTGGCAACCAAATGGAAACCAAAGGTTATGCCAAACAAGTATTTAGCACTTTAGGCGACTATCATTTACGCATGATTTGTTACGGAGCAAGCGACCACAATTTGTGTTTCTTGGTCGATGCCGATGAAGCAAAAAACGTGGTACAAAAACTCCATAGCACACTGTTTGAATAACCACACTTTCCTTATACATCACAGGTTTTGAGATATCGGGACCGTGAGATATCGGGACAGTCCTTTTTGAGGCACTGTCCTTTTTAATATATCGTGAGACATATTTAAGCTGTCCCTTTAAAGGCATTACCTATAAAAGGACAGCCCTACCTATAAAAGGACAGCCCTGTTATCTGTTACCTATAAAAGGACAGTCCTGCTATCTGGTCCTGCTATCTGCAACAATGACCAATTAACCTCTCCGTATCTAGCCTGTCCTTTTATATTTATCATCAAACCATTACGTTAATTAAATCACTCTTACGTACAAATCTTTGCTCATTAAGTACCATTTTTAGTGATAACTCACACAATAAATAACGAAAACGTTATCACTCATAAACAAAGCAACCGTACTGTATAAAAAAACAGCACCAAGGTTGATAACATGACAACTGCACGCAAGCACCTCGTCAAACCAGAAGTCACCCCTTACTATCACTGCACCTCTCGCTGTGTTAGACGGACATTTCTCTGTGGTAACGATCCTGTAACCGGGCGTAGTTTTGAGCATCGCAAAGGTTGGATTGAAGAACGTCTTTGGTCATTAAGCACCATTTTTTGCATTGATATCTGCGCCTATGCAATCATGAGTAACCACTATCATCTCGTCGTCCATATCAATGACTCGCAAGCGAATAAATTAAGTGATAGAGAAGTTCTTTCACGCTGGGAAAAACTCCATAAAATACCGGCAAATTTACTGCCATTATTTAGGAAAGACCGCCAAAAAAAACGAGAAAAAGCGTTAATTAACCGACATATATCATTATGGCGGCAACGTTTATCCAGCTTGAGTTGGTTTATGCGGGAGATGAATATGGCGATAGCCCAGCAAGCGAACAAAGAAGATGAATGCACTGGGCACTTTTGGGAAGGTCGCTATACATCAAAAGCGCTATTGGACGAACAAGCTCTGATCAGTGCCATGGCATACACCGACTTAAATCCAGTTAGAGCCAATCTTGCACCGACTCCTGAAGATTCCCCCTATACCTCAATTCAACTTAGGTGCATTGCGTTAAAAAGTGAACAACCTCAACCCAAACAAGTGGCAAGATTAAGTCCAACACCTAGCCAAAAGGCTGAATTTACTGTTCCCTTCAACCTTCATGATTACCTAAAATTTGTTGATTGGGTTGGTAGGATTGTTAAGGAAGACAAAGCTGGGAGCATACCCCAAAATATCCCAAGCATTTTGACAAGGCTCAATTGGCCATTAAACACTTATTGCCAGTCTTACCGACGCTTTGGACAAAAAGGTATCCAGTGGATCGGCAGTAGAGAAAGCATCAATAAAGCGCAAAAACAACTGAAACGAAAAAAAATGAAGGCACTCCGCTTGTCATAAAAACAAGAATGCCAGTACTGATTATTCCCCTCACGTTAGCGATCAGCCAAGCTTGCCGTCAATTGATACTCCTTCGAGACACTGAACTTTTTTCCAGGCGTTAACCGTCCCCTAGCTGTGAAATGAACATCAAAATAGCCTACCAAAAAGGGACTGTCCTTTTAATAGAGGCTAAATTACTACCAAATACAAGGACTGTCCCTTTATAACCAGGACTGTCCCTTTATAACCAGTCCCTTTATAACCAGGACTGTCCCTTTATAACCACTTTATAACCATCACAACCCAATATTCGGCCCCAACCAGCGCTCTGCTTCTTCCAAAGACCACCCCTTTCTTTGCGCATAACTCTCCACTTGGTCTTGCTGAATCCCTGCAATCGCAAAGTATCGAGAATCAGGATGGGAAAAATACCAGCCAGAAACCGAAGCCCCTGGCCACATGGCATAACTGGATGTCAACGACATACCAATTGTCGATTCCACATCCAACATCTGCCAAAGTGTCGCCTTTTCAGTGTGTTCAGGGCAGGCTGGATACCCTGGAGCAGGTCGAATACCTTGATACTTTTCTCGGATCAAATCATCATTGGACAACTTTTCATCGCCGGCGTAACCCCAAAGCTCAGTGCGCATTTTTTGATGTAAATATTCCGCAAACGCCTCGGCCAAACGGTCGGCAACCGCTTGGATCATAATCGCATTATAATCATCACCCGCGGCCTTATAAGTATCGGCCAACTCGCGCTCACCAATCCCACCTGTGACGGCAAATGCCCCAATCCAATCTAATTTACCACTCGATTTTGGCGCGATGTAGTCCGACAAACAGTAGTTGTAACCTTTGGGTTTCTCTGTTTGCTGACGCAAGTGGTATAAGCGATGAGCGACCTCACTTCGCGTTTCATCGCCGTAGACTTCAATGTCGTCCCCAACACTGGCCGCGGGAAACAAACCGCACATCCCACTGGCTTTTAATAATCCTTCAGACTCCACCCGATCGAGCATTGTATTCGCATCATCAAATAGTCGCTGTGCTTCTTGGCCAACCTCTTCGTGTTCAAGAATGGTTGGGTACTTGCCCACCAAGCCCCAAGTCATAAAAAAGGGCGTCCAGTCGATGTATTTTCGCAGACAACTGACGTCCATATTGTCATAAACATGGATGCCCGGTTTGGCTGGAGAAGGCGGAGTGTAGCTGTCCCAATCAATCGCCACTTTATTCTCTTGAGCTTTTGATAAAGACACCGGCTTAGTTCGCGGCTTTTTACGATTGTGTTGATCACGCACTCGATCGTAATCAGCATCGAGCTTTTCGACAAAACCTGGGCGCAATTCATCAGAAAGCAATGATGTACAAACGCCAACCGCTCTTGAGGCATTGTTCACATACACCACTGGCTGGCTATAATTTTGCTCGATTTTGACTGCGGTATGCGCTTTCGATGTGGTGGCACCACCAATCAACAAAGGCAATTCAAAGCCTTGACGCTCCATTTCTTTGGCAACGTGGACCATTTCATCGAGTGAAGGCGTAATAAGGCCAGACAAACCAATGATGTCGACATTTTCTTCTTTGGCGACTTTCAAAATCGTCTCACACGGAACCATCACACCTAAGTCAATGATTTCATAGTTATTGCATTGTAATACGACCCCAACAATATTCTTGCCGATATCGTGGACATCGCCCTTCACTGTCGCCAATAATATTTTCCCGTTCGAACTGCCCGCTTGTTTCTCTGCGTTGATGTAAGGCTCTAAGTGGGCAACGGCTTGTTTCATGACACGAGCCGATTTAACCACCTGAGGCAAGAACATTTTCCCTTCACCGAACAGATCGCCGACCACGTTCATCCCATCCATTAAGGGCCCTTCGATCACCTCAAGTGGCTTACTCGCCGCGACACGAGCTTGTTCGGTATCTTCGACAATAAATTCCGTGATCCCCTTAACCAAAGCATGTTCAAGGCGTTTTTCTACCGGCCAAGTGCGCCATTCTAACGCGCTCGCATCATCGACTTTGCCCACCGCATTAGCTCGATATTCTTCGGCGATATCCAGCAAACGCTCCGTTGCATCATCACGACGGTTAAGCACCACGTCTTCCACGGCATCGCGCAAACTTTCTGGCACATTGTCGTAAATCTCCAATTGACCAGCATTGACGATGCCCATGTCCATGCCGTGTTTAAAACAGTGGTACAAAAAGACGGCATGAATGGCTTCGCGCACATAATTATTCCCGCGAAACGAGAAAGACACGTTCGACACCCCACCAGACACCATGGCATGGGGCAAATCGCGTTTGATATCGGCCACCGCACCAATAAAATCAACCGCATAGTTGTTGTGCTCATCAATCCCCGTCGCCACAGCAAAAATGTTAGGGTCAAAAATAATGTCTTCAGGTGGGAAGCCCACCTCATCCACCAAAATCCGATAAGCTTGAGTACAAATTTCAATTTTGCGCTCACGAGTATCGGCCTGTCCTTCTTCATCGAACGCCATCACTACGACAGCGGCGCCGTAGCGACGGATCAACTTAGCGTGATGAATGAACTTTTCCTTGCCTTCTTTCAGTGAGATAGAGTTAACAATCCCCTTGCCCTGAATGCATTTTAGTCCGGCTTCAATCACCTCCCATTTCGACGAGTCGACCATGATCGGCACTTTCGAAATTTCAGGCTCAGACGCACACAGATTCAAAAAGCGCACCATGCACGCTTCAGCATCAAGCATGCCTTCATCCATATTGATGTCGATGATTTGCGCGCCATTTTCAACCTGCTGACGAGCAACGTCTAACGCTTCGTCATAATTTTCTTCTTTTATCAGGCGCTTAAATCGAGCGGACCCGGTGACATTGGTCCGTTCCCCGACATTGATAAACAGACTGTCCTTATTAATGATCAGCGGTTCAAGCCCAGATAATCGACACGCCACCGAATGAGTGGGCAATGAGCGCGGCGCAACCCCCTCGACTGCTTTCGCCATTGCCCGAATATGTTCAGGCGTTGTTCCGCAACAACCACCAACGAGGTTCAAAAATCCTGAGCGCGCCCATTCACCGATATGCTCGGCCATATCACGAGGCGATAAATCATACTCACCAAAAGCATTAGGCAATCCAGCGTTGGGGTGAGCAGAGACATAGGTTTCTGAAATACGCGACATTTCAGCCACATACTGACGAAGCTCATCCGGACCCAAGGCGCAATTAAGACCAAAAGAAAGCGGCTCAACGTGACGAAGTGAATGATAAAAGGCTTCTGTGGTCTGTCCCGATAACGTCCGGCCGGAAGCATCGGTGATAGTCCCTGAGATCATCACTGGCAATCGATGCCCCACTTCATCAAATACCGACTCAACAGCGAAGGCACACGCTTTGGCATTCAAGGTATCGAAAATCGTTTCGATCATGATGAGATCAACCCCGCCAGCAATCAAAGCGCGGGTAGACTCAGAATAGGCGATAACCAAATCATCGAACGACACATTGCGAAAACCTGGATCATTGACGTCAGGAGAAATCGAACAAGTACGGTTGGTCGGGCCTAATACACCAGCGACAAAACGCGGTTTTTCTGGGGTCTTTTTACTCCACTCGTCGGCGGCAAGGCGTGCAAGTTTGGCAGCTTCAAAATTGATTTCTGCACTCAAATCCTGCATGTCATAATCGGCCATCGCAATGGTCGTGGCATTAAAGGTGTTGGTTTCGAGAATGTCGGCTCCCGCCGCTAAATATTGACGATGAATATCAACAATGATCTCAGGTTGCGATAACACCAACAGATCGTTGTTACCCTTAAGATCACTATGCCAATCGGAGAAACGTTGACCTCTATAATCGGCTTCTTCTAACTGAAACCCTTGAATCATGGTGCCCATACCACCATCGATCAGCAAAATGCGCTTACTGAGCTCAGCTTCAATCCGTACTTGTCTGTCTTTTACCACGCGAAGTGCCTCTTCAATATCGTCAATTTTGGCTATATTAGCATAATAGTTTTAGAACTCTAGATGGCTAAAATTCTTTTGTGAGCTATCTTATACCCAATCATCACTATGCATCAAATTGTAAAAAAATGTTTGCTATTTGTTCAGTAAGCGTTGAAAATTCACGACACATTTTTTTACACATAAGAGCAGCCTATGTCGGTATACACTACCCTTTGTTTTCTCTCCGCGGCGGCCATGATGATAGCGTTTATCAATAGCAAAATTGGTAAAATGCAAACCACCATTGCCATCACCGCAGGCGCAATGATGCTATCGCTTTTGATCTTAATTGCAGGTCAAAATCATTGGTTTCATTTAACTCAAATTGCGACAGAAACCGTCTCTAGTATCAATTTTGAAGATTTCTTACTCAAAGGCATTTTAGGCTTTCTCCTCTTTGCTGGCGGACTCGGAATAAAACTACCCCACCTCAAAGACCAAAAATGGGAAATCGCCATACTCGCCCTCGGAGCCACCCTTTTTTCTACCTTTTTTATTGGCTTCGTCTTGTACGGATTTTGTCACCTCATCAACATTCATCTCGACCTCGTGTACTGCTTATTGTTTGGGGCCTTGATTTCTCCTACCGACCCCATCGCGGTACTGGCGATTGTTAAAAAACTCAATGCGCCAAAGCGAATTTCAACACAAATTGAAGGCGAATCTCTGTTTAACGACGGATTTGGCCTAGTCATTTTTGTCACCTTATTTACTGTCGCCTTCGGGACAGAAACCCCAACCATAGGCAGCGTGTCCATGCTGTTTGCGCAAGAAGCCATTGGTGGTATCGTCTACGGCTTGGCACTTGGCCTACTTTTCCATTATTTGATCAGCGCCACCAACGATCACTCGATGGAATTGTTACTCACGATAGGCGTACCGACTGCAGGCTACGCGTTCGCCGAAATCCTCGACGTATCTGGCCCACTGGCCATGGTCGTATCCGGAATCATGATCGGAAACTGGACACGCTACATCGGCTTTTCTAAGGAAAGTGAAGACCACCTCGACCACTTCTGGGAGTTAGTCGACGAATTTTTAAACGGCGTCTTATTCTTATTGATCGGCCTATCGATGCTCCTGTTCCAATTTCACATCGAAGACTGGATTTTGATGCTGTTCGCAGTACCGGCTGTCCTTTTATCTCGCTACTTAAGCGTGGCACTGCCGTATATCGGCTTTAAACGCTACCGAACTTACAACCCTTGGTCGATCCGCATTCTTACCTGGGGCGGCTTACGAGGCGGTCTTGCATTAGCGATGGCCCTTTCGATCCCGTCTGGTATTTGGGTGATCCCAGACAAATTGATCGATGTGCGTGAAGTGATCTTGGTGATGACTTATGCCGTGGTGGTGTTCTCAATTTTGGTACAAGGCTCAACCATCACACCGATGATCGAGAAGGCCAAAATCGCCGAAAAGGAAATGGACAGCGAAGAAAACAAAGAACAAACCTTATCGGGACAGGCAAGATAAGACTTAACCTTATCGGGACAGGCTAGTTACAAAGTTAAAAGGACAGGCAAGATAAAAAAGTTAAAAGGACAGGCAAGATAAAACGAATTAAAGGGACAGGCGATAGATTTATTTAGCCTGTCCCTTTATCTTTTTATATCGTTACAAAGTCGAGAAAGCCTGTGCTACTTTTTCTACATTACTGTCATTTAAGCCCGCAAGACACATACGCCCACTCGAAATTAAGTAAATTCCGTGGTCTTTTTGCAACATGGCCACTTCATTTTCACTAAATCCGGTATAGCTAAACATGCCCTTTTGTTGAGTCAAAAAACTGAAATCGCGATGAGGCGATAAAACCGCTAATCGCGCTTGTAATGTCTCTCTCATTTTTAAAATTCGCGTTCTCATCTCTTCAACTTCACTAAGCCAAAGGCTAGAAAGTTCATCTGAATTCAATACATTAGAAACCAGCAAAGCGCCATGTTTTGCCGGGCTCGAATAATTTCGTCGCACCGTCGCTTTGAGTTGGCCAAATACGCGAGACGCCTCTTCTTCATCACCACAGACCACAGACAAGCCACCAATTCGCTCAGCGTACAAAGAAAAGATTTTAGAAAAAGAGTTACTTACAAAAGAAACAACGTCTTTTTCTTGTGCGATCTTTCTGAGCACGTAAGCATCTTCATCCATCCCATCGCCATAGCCTTGATAAGCCATATCAAAAAATGGAATCAGTTTATTTTCTTTAATTACCTCAATAACTTGATCCCATTGTTGATGAGTCAAGTCCACACCGGTCGGGTTGTGGCAGCAAGGATGTAATAAAACGATACTTTGCGAATCAAGACGTTTTAATTGGGAAAGCATACCTGAAAAATCCAGCATTTTCGTCTGCTGATCAAAATAAGGATACGTCTGGACCTCAAAGCCAGCCCCGGCAAAAATAGCGTGATGATTTTCCCACGTCGGGTTGCTGACCCAAACACGAGATTGAGGAAAATAATGATGCAAGAAATCTGCGCCGATCATCAAGGCACCAGAGCCGCCCAAAGTCTGAATTGTCGCAACTCGATTATCATGTAACGCACTGTGATCATGACCAAAAATTAATGGTTGCAATGCCTTGCGATAAGCGGCTAACCCTTCCATTGGCAAGTAAATACAGGGCTCATCGGCTTGTGCGGCAATGAGCATTTTTGACTGTTTAACTGAGCCCAAGGTAGGGATATTACCTTCATCGTCATAATAAAGACCGATACTGAGATTCACCTTATCTGCACGTTCATCCTGAATAAATTTTTCCATCAGTGACAAAATAGGGTCACCAGCATATGGGGTTACATGTTGCAGCACAAAACTCTCCTTGAAAAAGCGATTAGGGTGATTTGAAAATCTTATAAATCAAACGATTAAAAGTCATCATTAACAAAAAACAGCAAAACGACTCTCATTACCTATCATCAGATAGTAACGGTAAACCGACAGCAAACACAACGAGAAAAGCGTATGATGTTATTGGGACATGGTGTTATTAGGACAGGCAAGTAAATGAGTTTATCGGGACAGGCACGATGAAATGACAAGAGTGAACAAAAAAGAATGAATAAAAAAGGACAGGCAACATTACTCTCTATTTAGCCTGTCCCTTTAAGAACTATTTAGCCTGTCCCGTTAAGAAAAGAATCGAAGCAAGGCTTACAATAAATCGTTCAACGCAACTCCAACCCCGAACCTTTGCGTATGGGCATTATAATCAATTAAGCTTTCGCCATAGCCATTAAAGTATTGAGTATAAAGGCGAATGTTTCTATATATTGGGTAACTCCACGTGACTTGCAACGCGCCTTTATTTTCTTCACGTAGGTTATTTCTCACCATCATGGTAAAGCGATGCTCCCCGACACCATACAACCCCGTCAGCTCAAAATTCCCCATGTATTTGTTAATGTCTGGGTTATCATCACCGGTCGCATCATCTTCAGAGGACTTCTCTTCTTCAGGAATGCGCCACCATGCTTGCAAATTAAACACCAAAGGCCCGCGCTCAAAAACCATATTACCCATCACCCGATTCCAACTTCGCGATAAGTCCCCAGACTGACCATTAGACTGGTGATTAAGACCAAAACCAATGAGAGAGTTTTTCATACCAGCAATCTGCCAATCATTGGGAAACATCAAAAAAAACTCAGGCTCGTGTACGGTTTCTCGAAATGGTGCCGAATTATCACGATTGTAAACCTGCCACCAAGACTGGTTGGTATAAGCGAAAAATAACTGTCCCTGACCCAAAATATGCTCTGCCAAAGGCAATTTGAAACTGAGCTGAAACTTAGCTTCAGCTTTGTCCAAATGATCATAATCATCACCCAAAGCGTCTTCAAAAGGCTTGGTGTTAGGATTGGAATTGTACGTAAAGGGCAACAGATAATTTGCTTTGTGCGGCGTAATCACAAACGGATTATCTTCCACTCGTTCTTCTTTATTAACCCTTTGCTCTACAAGAGAACCATCTATATTCGTCGAACTAAAATCATCGGAAGAAGAGTTGGCTTCTGATGCTGAAAATGTCAAAGGTGAAAAAAGAGCAGCAACAAAAGCAATACAACTTAACTTATACCTATCCATTAATGGCCTCATTAATT
>JBFGYW010000034.1:0-23221 GCA_041587235.1 Vibrio sp. | reverse complement strand
TATGGGTCTTGTTGCGGGACAGTCAATAAATCACAAGAGAAACTATGGGGACACACAAAAACCATAGGACACTCAGAAATTACTCCAAGACAGTCAATTAATCATTAAAGAGTTTTAACGTGGATTTAACAGGACACGCAAGTTAATGGGGGCCCCACAACGTGATCAGATATTTTGTCGAAATTAAGGGTTGTCTGAGGGTTTTAAAGTTAATTTTAATAAAAAGTTCAGCATCTTAATTGCGAGTTTGTCTTTGAGTGCAACCACAAAATATGTGAATCCTACCTTGGGGCTATCATTATTTTTACCCTGTATCGCGAAGGCATACTTTTTATTAAAAGGGTATTATTGATGAGAGGAATGGACTTTATAAAGGTACCCAGAGATGAGAGGCCTCAGACATTACAAAAACATAAAAATAAATCCCGAACAATAAAAAAGTCGCGCCATAGCGAGGACTTAGTGTGAAGTGAAGAAAGTGGGGGAAGAAAAGTCTAACGATAGCGTTTTTGCCTAACCCAGGCTCTTTGCGTATGTTTTGCAAAGTATTTTAGTTCGTTGATCCCGCCCACAGCGCAAGTGAAATGGCGACCAAATTGCTCAGATATCATTAACCATTCATCGCTGTCGAGTTGAAGATTTTGAAGTAAAGTGGAAGAGCATGAAATTAAAGTACCACATTTGTCTGGGCGAATAATCTGTCCCAACACTTCAACCATTTCTAAGTAATCCAGTAAGGAAAACGCTAAGCCTGGACAGGGTTGGGTACCCCTATGATGGCCTAGAAATCCAAATAATTTATTACTATGTCCTTTTCCAGTGTCTCCTTGACAGGTATAACCATGTATTCGCTCATAAATCGAAGTAAATTCACTGTCTTCCAGTCGATTGACCAAACCAGAGTGGACGGGGTTAAGATCGACATAGGCCATGCAACTTAACAAAGCCCGTTCATCGAGCAAGGCTTGAGATTTAAACCGGCCTTCCCAAAACCGTCCGGTACATTGGTCTTCTTTGTTGGCTTGGCGAGCAATGTACTCATTAAGGTTTTTCATAAACCATGAAATATCCATCAGCCGTTGTCGCCATTTATCGATAATCTTTTCTGCATAAAATATCTCAGATTTTTCCATCAATTCATTGTTTGAATATCGTTCTATTAAAGGGGAAGGGCGGTAGAGTTGAGTCCACCGGTGTATGACTTTATGGTTAGACCAACTTTTTGCTTTTTTTTCATCTACATGTAGCACTAAATGATAGTGATTCGACATAATGGCATAAGCACAAATATCAATGGCAAATACTTGCGAAAGCAGCCTTATCCTCTCGACTAACCAAATCTTACGATGCTCGAAACTTTGCCCACTCAACTCGTCTTCCCCACATAAATAGGCTTTGCGAACACAGCGAGAAATGCAGTGATAAAAGGGCGTATCTTGTAAAGAAATGAGGGAAGCACGTGCTTGAGTCATGATTTTATGTCCAGTCTGTTTTTTTATACAGTCCTATTAACATTAGACTCAGTATTTATTATTGTCAAAGTGTCCTGGTACTTTTAGGGTAAAAATAGTATAAATCAACTTATTGATATTTTTTATTGTTAATAATTAGTATGTTAGAGAATTAAGGGCAAAGTGAGTGAGTCAAGATATTGCTCCGATCTGTTATAATTCAGCATTTCTATGACGTTAAGTGCGTTTCATCTTGTTGTGATTTGTTGACTGTCCGGCTAGCACCGCTCAATACATGTCTGTCCGTAACATAATTTTGATAGAAAAGTGAAAGTAGATGGCTGTCCTCAGGTTTTGATTGCCTTCTAAGTGTTGTTTCGTGATGATGATATTGTTGAGTGTCCCAATAACACCATCCCAATAACAGTCGTCCGATAAATAAAATCTTGGTCGCTGGCTGCCCGTTTTAGTAATTCTGTTAATTATTGACTGTCCTCCTCTAGTGACTGGCGGTAGGTAGTGCCGTCACTTTTCTGACCAACATTGAAATTTTTTGCTCCAACTCGCCTTTAGGGTAAAGCTAAGGCATAATGTCGCGGTAAATCATAATAATTTTCATTTAAAACAGTATAACCATGACTCGTCCTTTTTTTACATTGCTTTTGTCTTTGGTGATGATCTCAATTTTGACTCTCAGCAGCGTTCCTACACACGCCTATCCTGTGACGGTTCAAGACCAGCAGGGCGTGTTTACCATGGAAAGCCAGCCACAGCGAATTGTTGTGTTGGAGTATTCGTTTGCTGGGGCTTTGGCATTGCTCAATATTACGCCAGTGGGTATCGCTGATGATAATGATCCTCACCGTCTATTACCGCAGGTGAGACGGCAACTTGGTCATTGGACCTCCGTTGGCAGTCGAGCTCAGCCAAGCTTGGAAGTGATTGCTCAATTGGCGCCAGATTTAATCATTGCCGATCCCAGTCGACATGCTGCGATTGCAAAAGACCTGGAAAAAATCGCCCCGACATTGATGTTGGCCTCGAGAAGAGAAAGCTATCAAAATAACTTAGCCTCGGCGCAGGTCATTGCGGATGTGGTTGGGCGGGGTGATGAGATGGCAAAACGACTGTCAGTTCATCAACAGCGCATGGCGTCATATCGCCAGCAGCTCAACGCGATGGGAATGAAGGGCAAAACCGCTTTGTTTGGTTCGGCGTTAGAAAAGGTGTTTTCTGCGCACCCTAATTTATCCTACGCCGGTGGAGTAATTAAAGCGCTGGGGTTCAACAATCCTGCTTTCTTTGCACAAAAGATGGCCAGTCAACAAATCAACCTCGAGCAGTTTCTCGCCGTCAATCCTGATGTTTTGTTCTATGCCAAAGCGTCAGCAGAGCCGATCATTAACCAGTGGCAAACACAACCACTGTGGCAGTTTATGTCGGCACCAAAATCGCAGACGATATTCGTTGTCGATGGACAGTTGTGGTCGAGAAGTCGCAGTATCTTAGCCGCGGAGCTGATCGCAAAACAAGTGGTTGATCTACTGAGTCAGTCTAATCATGAAGGGTAATGTGCGCTTTGGCGGTCTTTGTCTGGCTCTGCTCTGCATCAGTGTTTTCGTGCTGATTTTCAGTTTGCAAACGTTCAGCCCCATCGATATCACCTTTATGGATATCAAAAGTGCCTTCGGAATGGGATCGGCGACCACTATGGGCGCGATGATCGTGGAACAAATCCGTTTACCACGCGCTTTAACCGCTTGGCTAATTGGCGCTAGTCTGGCAGTTGCGGGTGTTTTGATGCAAGCGTTGACCCGTAATCCATTGGCATCTCCGGGGGTGTTAGGTGTCAATGCTGGGGCTTCTTTGGCGGTGGCTTTGATCACCACGGTATGGGCTTTTGATAGTGTTTTTTCATCATTTTTTGCCGCTTTAATTGGCGGTTGCCTTACTTGGAGCATTGTGATGTTACTGGGCGGGGCATTATCGGGACCGGCTCACCGTGCGCGTTTAGTACTGGCGGGCATTGCAGTGTCTGCTTTGTGTATGTCAGTCACGAAATTAATCATGCTATTAGTAGAAGAAAAAGCCGCCAATATTCTTGCCTGGTTGGCTGGATCATTGATTAGTGCTGATTGGTCAACCTTACAAACGATTACTCTCCCTTTGTGGGTCTGCCTTTTGTTGTCTGTCCTAATGGCACCTAAGTTAAACCTTCTGGCGATAGGGGAAGAAAATGCACAGAGTCTAGGTTTATCTTTAAATACCATCAAGTGGGGAATAGGTTTGATCATTCTCGTGATTGTCGCGGTGTGCATCAGCGCCGTGGGCAGCATAGGTTTTATTGGCTTATTGGTACCCCATTTGGCTCGTTTTTTGATTGGGTACGATCACCGGTTTGTTGTGCCACTGAGCGCTTTGATTGGTGGTTCTCTGTGTTTAACTGCCGATATGTTAAGCCGCTGGGTTGCCTACCCGATAGAGACACCCGCGGGGGCGATTATTGCGTTAATTGGCGCACCGAGTTTCTTTTATTTGGTTAGGAAGAAATAGTGCAAAAATCTTTTGTCTATCTGAGTCTTATCGTCGGCCTTTTGGTGATATCCATTGCTAATTTAAAATTGGGTGCGGTGAATTTATCTTGGCATGAACTTTGGCAACCTAGCGATTCGGCACATCAATTTACGTTATATGACTATCGCTTACCTAGGGTGATACTAGCACTAATGGTCGGTGCGTTTTTAGGTGTGTCAGGGGCGTTAGTTCAAGGTGTGGTGAGAAACCCTTTAGCCTCACCTGACATTTTGGGTATAAGTCATGGCGCAGGGTTAGCGGCTGTGTGTTTTATGCTCTATGCGCCTAACGGATCTGTGTATTTCCTTCCTTGGGTCGCTTTAGCGGGGGGCTTATTGGCCGCGGGGATTTTATTGGTGTTTTGTCGTCGATTACACAAGCCGATTGAATTTGCCCTAACCGGGATAGCTTTGTCAGCCCTTCTTGGTTCAGTGATTGATTTTTTAATGTTGACGCAAAAAGTCGATATCAATCAAGCATTGTTGTGGTTAACGGGCAGTTTGTGGGGCAGAGGGTGGGCCCAAGTGGCTTTGTTGTTGCCTTGGTGTTTATTATTACCCTTAGCGATAGCGTGCAGCAAACGACTGGATTTGTATGCGATTGGGGATGAAAAAGCCGTTAACCTTGGCGTGAAAGTAAATAAAACACGGCTTGGTGTTTTATTGCTTTCAGTCTTGCTGACCTCTGTGTCTGTCGCAGTTTGCGGTCCTTTGGCATTTTTGGGTTTGGTGGCACCTCATATTGCTCGCCGTGTGGTCGGGGGCAATCACTTTCAACTTATCCTTACCTCCATGTTGGTAGGAAGTTTGTTGCTGCTGCTCGCTGATTTACTCGCGCGTAATATATCACCACCTTTGGAAATTCCTTCCGGTATTATGACGGCAATGTTAGGTGCGCCGTATTTTTTGTATCTACTGTCTAAAATGAGATAATACAAAGGGTTGGTTAGCTCATAACAAGCCAAATAGCGACCATCATCATCAGTGAACCTGCAATACGGTTCATCAAGCGCACGTTCTTGTCTTGTCCAAGAAGCTTTTTAAGACCCTTTCCACCGGTCGCGTACAAAGTCATACAAATAAATTCAGAGAGCATGATGATGGAGACCAAAAAAGCCAACTGTGGAGTTAGTGCATGACTTTGGTCGATGAAAGGTGGTAACAAAGACACCATAAATGCCCAACCTTTGGGATTGGCAATGGCAGTGACAAAGCCTTGAACGACGAGCTCCCAATCGCTGCCTTGAGGTTGCGTTTCAGTATCTTGAGAAAGGGCCAGTTTGCCTTTAGAAAGCCAAAGTTGAATACCTAAATAAAATAAGTAACTCGCACCGACCACCTTAAAAGCGATGAACAGCATAGGGTAATTGAGCATAACTGTCGCCACCCCAATGACAGCTGCGATCGCGACTAACGCCACTCCAACCACTTCGCCGGCCATCATCCACAACGTGCGTTTATAGCCGATGCTCATTCCCAAGCTTAGGGCCAAAGTCATACACATGCCCGGAGTGATTGAGACAAAGAAAAAAGTGGGGATAAACATGGCAAGTAGGGCGCTATTCATTCAGTATCTTCCTTAATACGTTAATGTGAAACCGATTGTATCGACATGCATGGAAGAGAGGAAGAAATTTTTAAAAATCATGGGCTAAATGTATTTTTTTAAAGGTGAAAATTCGCGCCTTTAATCGGTGATTCCAGTACACTGGCGCTGGGGATTGAAATAGGTGACTGTCCCGCTAGTACGAGTTTCGATACTAAATTTCAATATATGCCTGTCCGCAGTATAGTTTTTGTGAGTGGATGTGGTAAATACATGTGTGTCCGGTTCTTGGTATCGTGAAACGTGCGTGTCCAAAAGTAACAAACATGACCGTCCAAGTAATCCGTGACTGTCCCAGTTCTCTGAAACCAAAAAATGCGGATCTAATGAGTGAATATTTGATGAATGATGTAATGAAAACCATGAGTGTCCTGAAATGATGAGTATGAGTGAAGTTTGGTTACCGATGTTGGTGATCTTTATTGGCGCTTTTGTCCAAACTGCCATTGGCTTTGGCTTGGCGATTATTGCGGCGCCGGTTTTGATTTTGCTCGATCCGCAGTGGGTACCGTTACCAATTATTTTTAGTGCTTTTACGGTCTCGTTGTTGGGGGCGGTGCGCCATCGTCGCAGTATTAAAGTGGGGCAATTGAAAATGGCGTTGATTGGCAGAGTGCCCGGTTCCTTATTAGGAGCGGGGTTATTGGTGTGGGTGTCTAGCTCGGTGTTATCTTTGTGGGTTGGGGTGTTGGTGTTATTGGCGGTATTGATCAGCTTGTTGCCGATTCGTTTTGAGCCAACGCCGATGCGCATGGCCGTGGCGGGGTTCTTTTCCGGCCTGTTTGGCACCAGTAGTGCGATTGGCGGCCCGCCGATGGCGCTATTACTTCAACACCAGGAAGCACATTCGTTACGAGCCAATTTGTCGGCGTTTTTTATTGCCAGCTCTTTGATTTCGATTGTTGTTTTATTCGCTTTGGGACATGTGACGTGGTCACAGATTTATATGAGTGTCCCGCTGATCCCGGCAACGGTGGCTGGGTATTGGCTGGCAATGAAAACCACAGAACACTTACCGAAACAAGCGGTGCGATATTTAGCCTTGCTACTGTGTTTGGTGTCCGGTACTTTTGCGATTGTCGAAAGCGTTATTATGGCTTCGTAGCTTGTTATGGCTAGCTTTGATCTTGGCAAGTTTGCTGTTCACTCTATTGCTAATAAAAAAGGATTGTTTATGAAAAGTGCCCTTCTTTTGGTCGATATTCAAAATGATTTCTCTCCGCAGGGTGCATTATCAGTGCCAGGTGGCGATGAAATCATTCCGGTTGTCAATCAACTGATCCCTTGGGTCGATGTGGTGGTGGCAACCAAAGATTGGCACCCGAGCGGTCATAGCAGTTTTGCTTCGACCCACCAAGCGACAGTTGGTGATGTCAAGGTCTTGAATGGGGTTGATCAGATCATGTGGCCTGATCACTGTATTCAAAACAGCCCGGGCAGTGAGTTTATTTCGGGCTTAGCGACAGAGAGCATTGATCACGTTATCTATAAAGGGACTCACACTGATATCGATAGTTACAGCGGCTTTTTTGACAATCAGGACAAATTTAAAACCGAGCTCGATCAAACATTGCAACAGCTATCAGTCGACGCCCTATTGATCGTGGGTTTGGCAACCGATTATTGCGTGAAATTTACCGCCCTGGATGCCCTGCGTCTTGGTTACCACACCATAGTTGTGAAAGAAGGTTGTCGTGGGGTTGAGTTAAATCACGGAGATATCGATAAGGCTTATCAAGAAATTGAGGCAAAAGGCGGCAAGGTGATGACGTTATCGCAAGTAATGCCGCTTTTGGGGGAAAACGACACCGAAAGCGCCGAAAAATAACCCGCGATCAATGACCCGGAGAATAGAAGGGAGATTCGATGAACCTGCTCAGTGTGATTGCGCCGATTTTTATCATCATTCTTATCGGCTTTTTGTGTGCCAAAACCAAACTGTTATCGGCGAGTACATTTGCCGAAATGGGGCGCTATGTCATGTACGTAGCTTTGCCTGCGGTGATCGTCAAAACGCTGCTGACACTTGACTTGGCGGCGCTGTTTAATCCTCATTACTTTGTCAGCTATATCACCGCTTCCTTGCTGACCTTGAGCTTGGGGCTGGTGCTGTTTATTCGCTTGCTCAAACAGCCTTGGCCGATGACCTCCGTATCGGTGACCGGTATGGTGGTGCCAAACAGTGCTTTTATCGGTTTTCCCTTACTCAGTCAGCTATTGGCCGATCCTCCGCTGAGTGGTTTTGCGATGGCCTTGATCGTCGAAAACTTGATTGTTGTGCCTATCTGCTTTGTTTTGATGGACTATCATCATTCTTCTTCGTCTTCAAACTTATTGGCCAAAGTATGGGTGGTGTTAAAGCGCAGCCTAAAAAATCCGTTATTGATCGCCATTGTATTAGGCATCGTCGGCAACTTAACACATGTAAATTTACCGCAGGTAGCGCAAACCACCTTGGACTTGTTGGCCCCTTCGGCGGTGGCAGTGGCGTTGTTTGTCATTGGTGGCTCTTTGGCAACCGTGGTGTTGAGTGAAACCAATTGGACTGCGCTATCGCTCACGCTGGTGGGGAAATTACTCATCCACCCCTTGATCGCCATCGCGATGGGGTATTTTCTCCTCAGCGATAAGCCCGAACTGTTTTTGACGTTAGTTTTGATTACTTGCGTGCCCATGTTAAGCACCTTTACCGTGATCGGCGAGCGCTACCGACAAAGTGCTTTTTGTGCGTCGGCGCAATTGTTAACCACCTTGTGTTCATTGATCACGATTCCATTAGTGGTGTATCTGGCTCATCTGTTGATTTGACCACATACTTAATCAGGTTGGTCTTCTTTTGCAAGAAACGCTGCTTATCAAAAGTTGAGATCATAAATAACCTAGGTATCGATTAAGTGCGTCATCAATGATTAACGTTATTATCGATATTCAATGCCATCATTAAACAAAAAAACGCCCCGCGATGATGATCATCACTGGGCGTTTTATTGAACCCAACAAGCTTCACCCTGATAGGGCCAAGGCATGGTGTTATTTGGTCAATTGCAGCGCTTCATTAATGACGTGGAAAATGTAATTTTGCTCAACTGCGCCTTGGAATAAGTACGCTTCTGGGCCTTTGGCAAAAATAGCCACATCTTCGCCAGAGTGTGTTTCTGAAGAGAACTTGATTAATGATTGCTGTTTGTAATCCAGCGCCAATACTTCCTCTTCAGTTGGGTTTTCATGCGCGCCATTCGCCGCGGTGGCCCCATTGCCGTAACTGATGGTGGTGTAACGGCGGCCGTATTCATCTTCGCTGTATTCGTTACCGAGCTTGGCCAAACCTAAAATTGGGTTACCGCGGTTTGAGTAGCCATTCATGATGAAGGTGTGAGCGTGGTCAGCGGTGACGATGATCAAGGTTTCTTCTGGGTTGGTTTTTTCTAGCGCTGTCTTGATCGCTTGATCGAACGCCACCGTTTCTGCCAACGCGCGACGGGCATTGGTGTCGTGGTGCGCGTGGTCGATACGGCCCGCCTCAACCATTAGCATATAACCGTCTTTATTGTTAGAGAGAATATCGATGGCTTTAGAGGTCATTTCGGCAATCGAAGGCTCGTCAGAACCACGGTCCTCTTCGTATTTCATGTGGCTACTTTCAAACAAACCAAAGGCGCGCGTGGTGTCTTTGCCCAACTGATCAAAGCCGTTTTTATCGTAGACGTATTGACCATCTGGGTAACGAGTTTCCCATTGCTCAATTAAGTTTTTACCATCATTGCGTTTGCCTTTTTTACCTTCAGGGTCAACAACGGTCTCAGGGAGAAACTCGCGACGACCACCACCAAAGACCACTTGTAATCCATTGCCTTTATCAAAGTTAACCAACTGCTGTGCAATGTCGATACAGCCTTGTTGCTTGGCAATATTGGGCATGGAACTGTCACTTTCCCAGTTGCGGTCTGCGCTGTGGGCATACGTGGTGGCCGGGGTCGCATGGGTAATGCGAGCGGTACTGACCACACCAACCGACAAGCCTTTTTCTGCGCCCATTTCCCAAGCGGTTTTCACTTCGTTGCCTTTTGCGGTAGTACAAAAACCGCGCTGCACGTTATCGTTAATACTGATCACGCCAGATTTGGTTTTTACCCCAGAGACCATCGCAGAAGCGGTACCGGCAGAATCTGGCGTTTGCGCGTTGGTATTGTAGGTTTTAGACAAAGCCACATTCGGCAGGCTTTCCATGGTTAATTGGTATTCTTCACCGAGTAACCCTTGGCGCTGGCCTTCAAAAATACGCGCTGCGGTGATAGTACCGACACTCATGCCGTCGCCGACAAACAAAATCACATTTTTGGCTGGGTGTTTAATGGGTTGATTGGCTTTGGCCTTGGCAAGTGCATCTTGCGCTTGGGTAAACCAAGGGTCGTTGGCTTGCGGGGCATCGATATGAGTGTGGGACTGGGTGCTACAACCGGTAATGGCCAAAGCAATACCAGTACTGAGTAGTAAAGGACGAGTATTCACAAAGAACTCCATTTTTATCATAAATAACGTGGCAATTTGTTTATAGAATATAATTATTGTTGTGAATTATTGATGACAGAAAAATGAAAATAAGAGTTTGTCATCAATATTTATTAATTCTTAATTAAAATAAACATACAAAATATTTATTAATAAGGGTTTGTTTTGAAATTAGCAGTTAAATTGTTCTGGCCATGTTTGGTCATATTGTTGGCCAATGGCATTGTTGGCGTGAAACTCGCATCAGCAGAAGAAAAACATAACGTTATAACATTACAATGGCAGGATTTAATCCCTTTTGATGAGCGAGATAAAATTCCGCCTCAGCGGCCAATTATAAATCACGATGGTGAAGCACCGGCTCAATTATTATATGGTGGTGTAAGAGAAGACCTCAATAATAAGACGGTAACCATTCCTGGTTTTGTTATTCCGTTAGAAGGGGATAATGAAACTATTACCGAGTTTTTATTAGTGCCGTTTTTTGGCGCTTGTATTCATGTTCCGCCGCCACCGCCGAATCAAATCATCTATGTCAAGTTTGAACACGGGGCACCGATCCAACAGCTGTGGGATGTGGTCAACGTGACAGGGGTGATGAAAACTCAGACCACACAATCGGAACTTGCGCAAACGGGGTATCTGCTTGAAGGCCTTTCTGTCGCGCCGTTTGACGACTAAGGGTTTTACGCCGCAACGGCAAGGTGTTGGGAAGTAGGCACGGGATTACACTGGATAAACACGCTGGGCATGATATTCTGCACACATGTATATTCATTGAACATATGCTCAACAGACCAGAGGGGTTTATTGATGTCTGAACCGACGTTAGAACAGCAGACCGATGTGCTCACTGCGATTGCCGTTGCCTATTATCAGCAAGGTGCGACTCAAGAAGAAATTTCCAAAAAATACCACTTGTCGCGAGCCAAAGTTGGTCGCTTATTAAAGCAAGCACGCGAAGAAGGCATTGTGGAAATTACCGTGAAATATCATCCGGTATTCAGTGCCCAGATAGAGCAGCGTTTAATCGAGCGTTTTGGTATTAAACGTGCCCTGATCGCTCTAGATCAGCCCAACGACGAACGGCAAAGACAGCAAGTGGCGGGGCTGGTATCGAATTACTTATCCAGTCAGCTTAAAACGGGTATGGTGGTGTCGGTTGGCCAAGGGCGTAACGTCTCTGCGGTGGCCCATCACATTGGCGTGATTGACCCGCGCGACTGTAAATTTGTCTGCAGTATCGGCGGCATTCACCCGCGCGGGGGCATGTTTAACGCCGACCACATTTGCCGGCAGTTAGCCAAAAAATACGGTGGCAGCTCAGAAACCCTGTACGCCCCTGCCTACGCACAAACACGTGAGCAAAAGTTCGCCTTTATGCAAAATGTCACGGTCAAGCAAACGTTAGATCTCGCTCGCAAAGCCGATGTTGCCTTAGTCGGTATTGGCGATATGAGTGAAAACAGTTATATGGTCGACCTAGGGTGGTTTAGCGCGGAAGAAGTAGTGTCATCCCGAGTCGAACATGGCGTGGTGGGGGATTTTGCCGGTTATGACTTTTTTGATATTCACGGTCAAATTCGCGATACCGTGATGAACGATCGCGTTATTGGTTTGGGGATCGAAGATTTTCGCTCGGTGTCAGAAACAATTGCTATTGCCGCTGAAAACAACAAACCCTTGGCTCTGTTAGGTGGCTTGCGCACAGGGGCGATCGATGTGCTTGCCACCAGTGTCAGTAATGCTTTAACCGTACTCAACCTCGACCAACAAATGGGGCAGTTGACTTTACCCCAAGGGCAAGGTGTAGAGTAATTTTGCCCAGTCAGATTGGCATTATCCGTAGGCAATGAGACGACTGGGTGCGATTGAATTGAACAAGAAAATAAGGAGTCATGATGGGATGTTGTAATCAAGCGCCAAAAGGCGGGACTCGCAGTATGGGGTTATTGCTAAAAATGATCGGTGTGATCTTTGCCCTGGTATTCGTTTTGGCTTATTTTTCTAGCTAGTATGGTTTGTTGCGAGTATGACGGTCTGGCTTTTTAATCAGCACATCTGCCCAATAAGACTTGATTTTAGCGACGATCAAAAAAGGCCAGTGTCTGACGGTGGTCAGCACTGGCCTGAGTTTACCTAATTGACTTACGTTTTCATTCTCATTACTTAGGTTGTAAGAAGCTTAAGCGGTGACTGCCTGGTCTTTGGCTTGGCTTGGGTTTTTTATCAGACCGTAGGTGACGGCGGTGATCACGCTGCCTAGAGCAATCACGGCCAAATACATCAAGGCTGGGCTGATCGCGCCAGGAATGAAGAGCACAAACAAACCGCCGTGGGGAGCCATCAATTTTGCACCAATCAACATCGACAGGGCACCTGTGGTCGCGCCGCCAAGCATACACGCAGGGATCACGCGCATCGGATCTTTAGCGGCAAAGGGTATCGCGCCCTCAGAGATAAAGCACAGCCCCAGTACAAAAGACGCTTTGCCCGCTTCTTGCTCTGACTTGTCGAATTTTTTCTTTGCCATAAAGGTGGCCAGGCCCATACCCAATGCCGGTACCATACCGGCTGCCATGATCGCTGCCATCGGCAGGTATTGTTGAGAAGCGAGCAGTCCCACGCCAAAGGTGTAAGCGGCTTTGTTGACTGGGCCACCTAAATCAAAGCACATCATTGCGCCGAGGATAATACCAAGCAATACGGCATTGGTTGAGCCCATACTGTTAAGGAACTCGGTCATCGCTGCCATGATCGACGCTACTGGGCTACCGACGATATAAATCATCACCAGGCCGGTAAACAAACTGGCGACAAAAGGAATGATTAAAATGGGTTTGAGTGACTCCATCGATACCGGCAATTTAATCCATTGGGCAAGGGCTTTGGCGCTGTAACCTGCGATAAAACCGGCCGCAATACCGCCCAAAAAGCCCGCGTTGATGGTGCTTGCCAGCATACCGCCGATTAAACCCGGGGCGAGACCAGGGCGGTCGGCAATTGAAAAGGCAATAAAGCCGGCTAAAACCGGGATCATCAGCGCAAATGCAGAGCCACCACCTATGGTCATGAGCGCCGCTGCCAGAGTGCCTTCTTCTTTAAATGCTTCAATACCAAACACAAACGACAGCGCGATGATCAAGCCACCCGCGACCACAACCGGCAACATGTGGGAAACGCCCGTCATTAAGTGTTGATATACCCCTTTTGATTCGCTCGAGCTGGCTTCTTTATTGCCGCTGTGCTGATAGACAGAAGCTTGCTGCCAAGCATTGTCCATTTCAGCGGCGGTTTTCTTGAGTGCTGGGCCGGTTTTGGTGCGATACAGTTTTTTGCCGTCGAAGCGATCCAGTGGGACTTCGATGTCGGCCGCGATGATCACCAAATCGGCTTGTTCTATTTCCTCATCGGTCAGTTGGTTCTTGGCACCGACCGAACCGCGCGTTTCTACTTTGATGTTATAACCGCGTTTTCTTCCTTCTTCTTCAAGGGCTTCTGCTGCCATAAAAGTATGCGCAACCCCGGTTGGACAAGCGGTAATGGCCACGACGTTTTTGCTCGTTGCTGGCGATTGGGCCTCAGTCGCCGATGGCGCGCAATACGCTGCCTCTTGGGTCAGAACCGACGCTTGCTCTTTGGCACGTTGCAATGTGCTCAGTGCATCTGCAATGACGTCATCAATGGTGATACGTGCAACGCTTTTACCGATAAAGCGCGTAGTATCGATATCCTTATTAGAGGCAATGACGACGAAATCGACTTGCTCAATGGCTTGTGGCGACAAAGCCGATGGATTGTCGACACTCGATTGAGACTCAACTTGGCAGGTCCAGTTTAATTCATGGGCGGCTTTTTCAAGTAATTTGGCCGCGATAAAGCTATTGGTCATACCGCTCGGGCAGGCTGTTACAATGGCTATATTCATCATATTTACCTTTTTAGTTCACGTCAGAAGGGCGTATAGCCGCGACTTTGGTTTGTTTTATTGTTGTTGTTAATTGTTCGAAATCCGTCATTCCGACACCGATTTGGGTCACCGCTAAGGCCGATAATGCCGTCGCAAACGCCAATCCTTGTTCGGCTGGCATAGCTTGCATTGATGCCCAAGTTAGGCCGGCGACTAAGGTATCCCCCGCGCCAACGGTGCTGGTTACTGTCATGACGGGGGCTTTGGCTTGATACAAAGTGTTATCAAAGCGTCCGATTAAACCTTGTTCACCACGTGAGACGATGATGTTTTCTACTCCTTGCTTCTTGAGCTCGGCAATGGCGTTAAGGATGTCATGGTCGCTTTCGATTGGGTGATCGAGCAAAAAGGCCAATTCTTCATCATTGGGTTTGATGAGCCAGGGTTTGGCGCTTATCCCGCTAGAGAGGGCGGCGCGACTGCTATCAAAAATCACTTTCTTACCCAATTGCTGCAGTTGAGCAATCCAAGTGGCGCATTGCTGAGGAGACACGCCAGGGGGCAGGCTGCCGGCGATGACAAAGTAGTCATGCTGCTTGGCAAGCTCAGTTAAGGTGGCTTCAAATCGATCAATATCGGCTGGCGTTATCGCAACGCCGGGAAAATTAATGTCTGACACCGCGCCCTCAACGTCGACCAATTTCACATTGACTCGGGTTGAGCCGTCGACGTCGACAAAGGCATTGTTGACCCCGAGACCGGCAAACAAGTCATCAAACTGTGCGCGGTTTTCTCGGCCCAAAAAGCCGGTCACGGTCACGTCAGCACCGAGATCAGATAAGACTTTAGCGACATTGACGCCTTTGCCTGCAGGGTGCAAGGTGCTGCTGTTGACCAAGTTAACCGTACCCGGTATAAGGCTGTCTAACTGTCCGGTTAAATCCAAAGCGGGATTGAGAGTAATGGTCACGACTTTTTTTGTTGTGGAGGCTTGACTGCTCATGTGAACTCCTACGCTTCGCCTAAACCTTGAGAAATGATGTTGCCAATCGCATCGAGCGCTTCAGCGGCGTCTTCACCTTGAGCGGTAAATTGCAATTGATGGCCTTTTAATACCCCCATAGCAATGACTTTCATCAAACTTTTCGCATTGACACTCTTGTTGTCGCCATTGAGGTTAGCAACTTGAATTTTGGCTTGGAAACGCTTCGCTTCAGCAACCAACATGGCGCCCGGACGTGCGTGTAAGCCGTGGGCATTGTTAATGGTAAATACGGCAGTGTGCGTATCGCTGTCCGTGCCTTGTGATGGGGTAGGTGGGGTGTCGTCTTGGCCTTGTAAAAGCGCGACAAGCTGCGCTTTGTCAGTTTGCTTAAAAAGCGTCTCTTGTCGTTTGTGCCACACGAGGTCGACTAAAGTTGTTAACTGAGTCAGTAAGGATCGCTGCGTACCGGCAAGGGTGATTAGGCCTTTAACGCTTTTTTGCTGATATTGAAAAGCAGAGGCGACAGAAACAAAGCTGGCTGCCGCTTGGTTAACGTGCTTTTCATGGTGAAGTAACCACAATCCATTGCCAAGGTCGGTCGGCGTTTGTTCTATGATATCGGCGACAAAGGCCGCGCTAACGCATTGCTGATTTTTTAATAACCCCGCGCCGGCAACACTCAGTTGCAACATGTCATCGGCGGGAAAAGACAATGACACTTGCGATGGGTCAAGTTGGCAAGGCTGCGACGCATTGCCTTGCAGTATGTCGATCAACTGGTCAGCATCGCTGGCCATTTTGAGTTGCTCATCGATGCCATCGGCACTTAATACTTTGGTTAATTGTTTTAAAATGGATAAATGTTCATCGGATTTAGCCGCAATACCAATCGCCAGATAAACGATATTGCCATCATGCCAGTCGACCCCGTTTGGGAAGTGAAAAATGCTCACCCCGGTCTTGATCACTTGATCGCGGGTTTGCGTTGTACCGTGTGGGATGGCGATACCGTTGCCAAGGTAGGTGGAGTTTTGTTGCTCACGCTCGAGCATGCCATCGACATACCCCGCCTCAACCAGTTGCTTTTGTTGTAATTGGTGCGCGATGTTTTTAATCGCAGCCATCTTATTGCTCGCGGTTTGGCCCAGAGTGATGTCATCGGAAGTTAAAGTCAGCATAATTGCCTCTCGTCTTACAAATAGTGGTCGCGAAGTGTGCCGCCACCAAGAATAATCTTACCTATCAAGGTGAAAATTGTGGCTGAATCGATTCAGCAAAGAGGTAAAAAATTTTTCATTCTCTTCAAGAACAATTTATTCCCCAACGCATCGAACACAGAGAAGCCCAAATAAGGACTAATTAACATCAAAACGGTGATGTTCGTACTTTTATCTCAATGCTGAATCGTTTCAGCTTTTATACTGAACCGATTCAGCTTATAATGCAAATTCTGTTTTCACTTGGCATTGATATCTATGATCATGCGCACACTTTAAAGGATCGACTTATATGACATTGGATGAAATTGCCAAACTCGCCGGCGTATCGAAAACCACCGCCAGTTACGTCATTAATGGCAAAGCGCAGCAATATCGAATCAGCGTCAAAACGCAACAAAAAGTCATGGCGGTAGTCAATGATCACAACTATCAACCGGATCGCGCCGCCAGTTCGCTAAGAGCGGGACACTCACGTTCTTTTGGTTTGATTATTCCCGATCTTGAGAACAGCAGTTACGCAAAACTGGCCAAGTTACTTGAATACAACTGTCGACAAGCGGGCTACCAAATACTAATAGGCTGCTCTGATGATGACAATGAACGCGAGAAAGAAGTCGCGCAGGCCCTGGTTAGTCGTCGAATCGATGCTTTGCTGGTGGCCAGTACCATGCCAGAAGCAAGCGACTTTTATTTGGCAATACAAAAACTCGGCACGCCCGTTATCGCTATCGACCGCCCTTTAGATGATGAGTTTTTTGCTTGTGTGGTCAGTGAAGACAATCAGGGTGCTTATCAGTTAACGCAATCGATATTGTCACCGTCGATCAAAACCGTTGGCCTCATCGGCGCCTTACCTGAATTGACGATTTCTAAAGAGCGCCATCTCGGTGTGGAAAAAGCGGTGCGTCAAGCGGGAAAGCAATTGCAAGTCGCTTATGGGCAGCACTTTGATCGCCGCGAAGGCTCAGCACTGTTCTCACAATGGCTCTTGCAAGGCACATTACCCGATGCGCTCATCACCACCTCGTATACCTTGCTTGAAGGGGTATTAGATGTGCTGGTGGATCACAACACGCTCAGTCATCAACTGCCGATTGCTACCTTTGGTGATAACCGCTTGTTGGACTTTTTGCCGTTTAAAATTAACTCGTTATCACAGCAATTTGAGTTAATCGCCGACAGCGCGACCGAGCTTGCTATTAATGCATCCGCTAAGCGTTATCACACCGGGGTCGAGTTTATTGCACGGCAATTGATTTGTCGCCGTTGATGCCGCCCGGTTGGTTACTCTCATTTGGTTGTGCGCAGTGATTTGTAGGCGTTTGATACCAATCTGATTAAGTATGTGGTCAATAGTAGTGCAGTGACCAAGCTTGAGAACAAGGTAAGAAAAGACAGTTAGTCGTTGTTCTACACATGATTTTCTTAACGACGTTACCGAGTTTTTAACCAGGTAGGGTGATAAGCTATTTAGTCAGATTAGCATGAGTGTCCGCGTTTAGTTGTGAGTGTCCGCGTGTGCTGGTGCGCAGTTGATACCCACGACCGGGCTTTCAATGTTATACTCGTATCATCGCATCCAGTGAGAGTTATCATGCAACACGAAATACCAGAAGAAGACGCCATCGAAATTGAAGCCCTTGGCGTTGAAGTCAGCAGTCAACCGATAGAGCTTTACAAAGTGCTTAAAATGGCCAATGTGGTCAACGGCGGCGGAGAAGCCAAACACTTTATTGGTGAAGGCTATGTGGCGGTTAATGGCGAATTGGAAACCCGCAAACGCAGAAAAATGTACGATGGTGATTTTTTGGAGTTTGATGGCGAGTATTACGTCGTGGTGTGTGACACCCCTGTTGAAGAGCCAGCTCAATCCACTTCATCTGTAGAAGATGACGCCGATTTTGATGCGCCGCTTTCGCACGCGCCTATAGCAGCGCCCGCGGCTACGCAAGACAAGCACAATCGTTCTAAAGCCGCGCAACAAAAACGCGCGTCGAAAAAAAACCGCTCAGCATCGAAAAACGGGCCGTCTAACAAAGCTCAGTCAGTGCCAGCGTCTTCATCATCAACAGCATCTTCGTCATCAACAGTACCTTCGGATGGCTCACAACGCGCCTCGACCGGACGCAAAGTCCCTGGTTTTTTGTAACCCCGTTTTTCGTCATCCGGTGACATGACAACCCCGCAATGAAAGTAAGGCCTGTCGAACTCGAGTGATAAACCCGCTGAGTTCGCGTAATAAAAAAGACCCCAGTTCACGGTCCGTGACTGGGGTCTTTTTCTGCTACCTATTGAGATAGATTGATATATCAGTCTGCAAAGGCCAAATCGAGAATGCGTTTGCTAACGTCTAAATCAATGCGGCTATGCTCACCCAAGGCGGTCATGTTGTGCGCTTTTAACTGTTCGAGAACGTTGTCGATCGCTTGTGCTTGGTCGGTGTCGTAATCGGCCACGCGAATCGGCATGTCGAGCGAGAGATACAGTTTTTCGATAGCGTTAATGGTTTGCTCTGCAAGATCGTCGGCATCGGCTAGCCCAAAGACTTCTTTACCCAACAGCTCAAGCTTGTCTTTTTTGCTGTCGAGGGTCACTCTAAACAACGACGGTTGGATCATTGACAGCGAACGCGCGTGGTCAGTGCCCCACAGAGCCGTTAATTCGTGACCGATCATGTGAGTCGCCCAGTCTTGTGCGACACCACTGCCAATCAAGCCATTGAGTGCTTGGTTCGCTGCCCACATCAAGTTAGCGCGCCATTGATCATCTTGTTGCTCAAAGTTGTCGGCCAGTTGTTTCAGGGCTTTAAGTAGCGCCAACGCATAGCCATCTTGTACCATGGCCCCGGCAGGGAAGGTGACAAATTGCTCACAGGTGTGTACCCAAGCGTCAATGACGCCATTGGCTAACTGGCGTTGTGGCAAGGTTTTCATAGTGTCGGGATCCAACACGGCAAACTGAGGCTGTACTTTAGGTGAGAAGAACGGCAGTTTGGTTTGCAGCGCTTTGTTGGTGATCACCGCGCCGGCATTAGACTCAGAGCCTGTTGCCGGAATCGTTAACACCGCACCAATGGGGAGGGCATCGCCAATCTGATAGTCGCCAGTGAGAATGTCCCAGCCATCACCTTGATACAGAGCCGATGCAGCAACGTATTTCGAACCATCAATGACAGAACCGCCGCCAACAGCCAGAATGTAATCGGCTTGCTGCTCTTTGATCAAAGCGACTGCTTTATCTAAGGTTTCTTTGGTTGGGTTGGGCTCAATACCCGAAAACTCAATCCATTGGTGGCCACTTAAAGCTTGCTCAACTTGTTGGTAAACCCCATTACTTTTAATAGACCCACCGCCGTATAAAACAATGACTTTTTTATCAAGCGGGATCTCTTGCGCAATGTTGCTGATTTGCTGTTGGCCAAAGAGAATTTTTGTAGGGTTGTGATAACTAAAATGCATAACTTTACTCACTTTTTATTGTGTTTCACCAAGGTGAGATAAACCGCTAGGCGGATTGAGAACATTCCAATCACCAGGGCAGTCGGCTTAACTCGGCAGTGTGAGTGCATAATATCGCTTTGATTTGGCTTTAATAAGGTGAATTTCAGCAAAAAATTTGCCTATTTCTCCAAAAGTGATAATTTATTGCCACTTGTGAGGCGAACTTTGAGCTGGGCTCCAGCGCTTTAATGAACGTGTATTTGAGGGTAATTTGACGCACATGATGGAATTTGAACAGTATCTACACCAGTATCTTGTTGAGCATCAACTCAGTGATCTAGAAGGCCAGTGCCAGACGGATATTGAAGGGGTATCACTGTTTCGCAGCACTCAGGGTCATCAACGGCAGCCTCTTTTTTATCAATCAGGTATTATTGCCCTCGCGGCGGGGCGTAAAACGGTGTTTGGCGGCGGACAATGTTTTCACTATAGCGCCAATGACTATTTGGTGGTTGGGGTACCCCTGCCTTTAGAGTGTGAAGCCGTGTGCGATAACGGTGAGCCCTTGCTGGGCATGGCGATCAATTTTACCCGTCCGCAGTTAATGCGTTGTGTCAATCGATTGGCCGAGCTTGGCTTTGCAAACCCAACTGAGAAAAAAGACCCGCTTTGTGGTTTACACCGTTGTGAAAAAGACCGCGATATCAACGAAACCCTGACTCGTATCGCCAAGACACTCAATCAACCGCTTACCGCCAAACTGATTGGTGATGCCTTGATTGACGAGCTTTTGTATCAGGTATTGATGCATAAAAGTGGTGCGGCCTTGATCAATCTTGCTCGACAAGAAGGCAAAGCCTCACAAATTGCCCGCAGTTTGGAATATATCCATCGTCATTACCCGCAGCCGCTGACGGTTAATCTTTTAGCTCAGCAGGTGGGAATGAGTGTGTCTGGTTTTCATAGTGCATTTAAAGCCGTCACTTTTGTATCGCCGTTACAGTACCTTAAACAAGTGCGTCTCAACAAAGCCAAAGAGCTTATCCAACTGCAGAGAAAGCGAGTCAGTGAAGCTGCGCTATTAGTCGGCTATCAAAGTACCTCGCAATTTAATCGAGAATTCAAACGCCAATTTGCTCATACTCCCGGTGCCGTGGCAGAGCGGGAGTATCCAGTCGCAAGCTAGAAGCGGAAAAAACGACTAGAAGCGTTAGAACTGGTAGTGCTCTGGAATGATCACTATGCCTTGTTCGGAGATCTGAAAGCGCTTGCCATCTTCAATTGGGTCAAAGCCTATTGTGGTATTGGCGGGAATTTTAACGTGTTTGTCGATAATGCAGCGAGAAATCTGGCAATTTTCACCCACCTCGACATCATCGAGTAAAATACTGTCCGACACGGTGGCGCTGTCGAGTATGCGAACATTGGCCGACATGATCGAGTGGTGTACAGAACCGCCCGCGTTGACCACACCGTTAGAAATGATTGAGTTGATAAAAATGCCTTCATTGCCGGAGCCCGATGACACTGTGCGCGCCGGTGGCAACTGGCGTTCGTAGGTGCGAATTGGCCAATTTCTTTGATACAGGTTCATTGGCGGAGTCGGCTCAAGCAAGTCCATATTTGCTTGATAGTAGTCGTCAATATCATTGATATCACGCCAGTAACTGTCTTTGTCGACCCGGCCTTTTTTACCGGAGAATTGGTAAGCAAATACTTGATTTTCGGAAACTAAATGCGGAATGATGTCTTGGCCAAAATCGTGCTGCGAGTCGGGTTTTTTCGAGTCTGCTTCCAACAGTTCAAGCAAGATTTCCATATCAAAGACATAAATGCCCATCGACGCTAAGCAGGCCTCAGGATCTTCAGGTAGGGTGGCGGGACGGCGCGGCTTTTCGGTAAAAGAGGTCACTTGGCCGTCTTGATTGACGCCGAGAATACCAAACTCATTGGCCTTATCCACCGCGACCTTCATGGTGGCTATGGTCATTGCGGCGCCGTTCTCTTTGTGTTCTTCGACCATGGCAGCGTAATCCATGCGATAGATGTGATCGCCAGAAAGCACCACCACGTATTTTGCTTCACTGCGGGTCAGCAGCCAATCATTTTGGTAAATGGCCTCGGCGCTGCCGTCGTACCATTTGCCATCTTTTGGCCTCTGTGGCGGGATAGCGGTAATGAACTCGCCCAGCTCTGGGTTAAAAATAGACCAGCCATCGCGTAAGTGTTTTTGCAGTGAATGGGATTTGTTTTGCGTCAGCACCAGGATCTTGCGCAGCCCAGAGTGCAGGCAATTCGTTAATGTAAAGTCGATAATTCGATATTTTCCACCAAAAGGCACGGCGGGCTTGGTGCGCTCGTCGGTTAGTGGGCTAAGCCGAGAGCCCACTCCGCCAGCCAATATGACGGCGAGTGTATCTTGCATCACGTTCTCTCTTTTTTCGTATATTTATCGTGTTAACAAGAGCATAAAAGCAAATTTAATGCCAGAAGTCGTTGTTTGATAATGGTTAAGCCAAGGTTGAGCGTATTCATAATACCAATCTGATTAAGTCTGTGGTCAATGATAGCGCAGTGATCAAGCTTGAGAACAAAGCAAGCCTTTTCTTGTTAATAACGGAATCTAAGTCGTTATTCTACAAGCTATTTTCTTAACGATGTTATCGAGTTTTTAATCAGTTAGGGTGATCAACTATTTAGTTAGATTAGTATAATGCACCCTTCTGTTGGATTGATCAATCCGGGCCGAGGATAATTTGTCCTAGCTCTAAGTTTGCCGAACATGGGTATGAGCGAAGGGACTTGGTGTGGCTGACAAGGGGTTGAGGCTCTAGCCAGTGCGGTAAAATACTGATGTCATTAATGCAACTGGTTTCTTATTTGGGTTGGCCAGCTAGACTGCGCCACTATTGAGTTAGCTTAGCCTTAGTTTGTTGAGAGTCGTGAGGGAAGGTCGACGGTGACAGGCGAGAGTCCGCTAGCGGTCATCAGTAACGACAATCCGCCACTGACAGGGCACTTTAAAGCCGTAAACTTGCGTTCTGTCAGTGGCTGATTGTCTCAATTTACAGTGTAAAATCACCGCTCCCAATACGCTTCTTCGAGGCTGTCTTCTCGTTCTGGCAAGGATTGGCTCAAACGTGGCGAGTGTTGTAGCAGCACTTGATAGCTCACGCGATTCGCATATTTACAGATTTGAGATAACGATGAGTAAGTCAAACACTTGACTTGGTGTTTGTGCGACTCGGGGACTTTTTGCGCGTGGAAAACGTTGGCGGAAATGTCGTGGAGCAAAGCTGATAACGCACCATCACCGGCGCCATTGGTATTCTTAATTTTCAGTGGTCCGCCGAGGTAAGGGCCGATATGAGAGTAGACTTTTACGGGCTTTGCGCAATCGGCTTTTAACATACTGCGGCTAAACTCGTGGCGGTTGTAGGCACCAATCGACCCGTTTTGGATGTCGTGACGCGTTTCTCTTACAGACTCTTCATCGCAATATCCCGCCATGTATAAGCCGTTCTCGC
>JBFGYW010000033.1:0-23223 GCA_041587235.1 Vibrio sp. | reverse complement strand
CGAACTGCGCAGCAAAGACAAAGAAGTATCGAAAGAACAACAAGTATTAGCTCAACGAATTGAAAAGCTAACACTTTTATTGGATAGTAGCCTGTCGAAGACAGGGCATGGACAGCAAAAATAGCCAAATTTACCCTGGGGTGTTTGTGATTGGGTTTAAGTCCCTGAGCCGATAAGCAATACACAAGGGTTAGTACTTGGTTACTATTGAGCAAGCTCAGCTCGAACTGAGAAGCCTACGGTAATCATTGCTGATCCGCCTTGAACCAGCTGGTTCAAGGGCCACAATCCTCAACGGCACTCTGGGGTATCCTCTCATGCAAAATACACGTCAAACGATACGACAAACCATACGCGCCCGTCGCGCTCGTTTATCTCTCCAAGAACAAACCAATGCAGCGCAACAGCTCATCTCACAATGTCAAAACCTCGATGAATTTCAACGTCAAAACATTGCCTTATATTTATCTGTTGATGGTGAATTAGACACTCAACCGTTAATTGAATGGCTGTGGCAACAGGGAAAAAATGTCTTTTTACCGGTTATTCACCCCTTCTCTAAAGGACAACTGCTGTTCCTCCACTACCGTCCAGACAGTCCGATGATCGTCAATCGTTACGGTATTCTAGAGCCCAAACTGATCAAAAACGATATTTGCCCTGTCAAACACCTTGATCTCATTTGTACGCCATTAGTCGCTTTTGACAATCAAGGCCAGCGCCTGGGTATGGGTGGCGGCTATTACGATCGCACGCTCGCCCCTTGGTTTCATCAACGCTCTGGGCCAAAACCCGTTGGTATTGCACACCATTGTCAATGGGTAGAGTCATTGCCGTCAGAGGCTTGGGATGTACCTTTACCCAAGATCGTGACCCCAAGCCAAATCTGGCAATGGGAAACAAACCAATAAGTCGCTATAATCGCTTGCACAATAATCTCTCTCTTTGATTTGCTGTTTTAGGAAGGAAGAAGCAAGCTCATGACTCAAGATGAAATGAAAAAAGCCGCTGCTTGGGCAGCACTTGAATTTGTGACCCCAAATACCATTGTTGGCGTAGGTAGTGGCTCAACAGTGAATCACTTTATCGATGCTCTGGGCAGTATAAAAGAGCAAATTATCGGCGCAGTATCCAGCTCATCGGCATCCACTGAGCGTTTACAAGCACTCGGGATTACCGTTTTTGATGCCAATGAAGTCACCGAATTGGCCATTTGCGTCGACGGCGCCGATGAAATCAACCCACAAAAAGAAATGATCAAAGGCGGCGGCGCGGCTTTAACCCGAGAAAAAATCGTCGCGGCCATTGCGAAACAGTTCATTTGTATTGTCGATGACACCAAAGCGGTTGACGTGCTCGGCCAATTTCCCCTTCCGGTTGAAGTCATCCCTATGGCGCGAGAATACGTGACGCGTTGCCTCGTCGAGCTTGGCGGTCAACCCAAGCATCGCCAAGGTGTCATCACAGATAACGGCAATGAAATTTTAGATGTGCACGGCTTGTCGATTGAGGCACCAAAACAACTAGAAAGCCAAATTAATGCCATTGCCGGTGTGGTCACTGTCGGCCTGTTCGCTCAGCGAGGAGCCGATGTTGTGATCACAGGTACACCACAGGGACCCCGAGTAGAGCAATAGCGTACCTTTATCAATGTTTTGTTTTAGGAAGTTACAAAATGCAACGCACCTAAGACAAATCAGGGTGAGTTTACGTGACAAAATAATGAAGAAAATTGGTCTTTAGAGCTAAATTTTCTTACTCAAATCACATTTTTTTGTTATTTTATTGATGACGAGACGCACAAGGAAAACGTTTGCTTAACGCTTTTTTCGCCCAAAAGCCTCATTTTAAGCCGTTTTTACTCAATTGGCGCTAAACAAAACAATTTCTATTTTTAAGGACGAGGACAATGGCACAATATTCGCTGGAAAAAGATAAAATAAAAATCTTATTACTTGAAGGGGTTCACCCAACTGCAGTAGAAAAACTTCAAGCTTCCGGTTATACCAATATCGAGTATCACAAAGGATCACTGGCTGAACCTGAGCTGCTCGAAGCGGTGAAAGATGCACACTTTATTGGTATTCGCTCGCGCACAAACATGACAAAAGAAGTTATTGATGCTGCAGAAAAACTAGTCGCGATTGGTTGTTTCTGTATCGGTACCAACCAAGTGGACCTTGCCGCTGCGGCTGAGCGAGGTATTCCCGTATTTAATGCTCCGTTTTCAAATACGCGTAGCGTGGCTGAATTGGTACTCGGTCAAATTCTATTACTGCTGCGCGGTATTCCAGAAAAAAATGCCCTTGCACACCGTGGAATTTGGAAAAAAAGCGCGGATCACTCTTTTGAAGCCCGTGGTAAATCCCTTGGGATCATCGGTTATGGCCACATCGGTACTCAATTAAGTGTTATCGCCGAAAACTTGGGTCTTAACGTCTATTTCTATGATGTAGAAGACAAGTTGCCACTGGGTAATGCTGTTCAAGTCAACACCATGAAAGAATTGCTCAACAAGTGTGACGTCATTTCTCTACATGTCCCTGAAACCGCAGAAACAAAGAACTTGATGGGTGCAGAAGAGTTTGCTCAAATGAAGCCAGGCTCGATCTTCATTAATGCTGCTCGTGGTACTGTGGTTGATATCCCTGCCTTAGCTCAAGCGTTAGAGTCAGGTCACCTTGCTGGTGCCGCGATCGACGTATTCCCTGTTGAACCTAAAACCAATGCCGACCCATTTGAGTCACCACTGTTGAAATTTGACAATGTCATTCTAACGCCTCATATCGGGGGTTCAACACAAGAAGCGCAGGAAAACATTGGTCTCGAGGTTGCTGGCAAACTGGCTAAATACTCGGATAATGGTTCGACGCTATCTAGCGTCAACTTCCCTGAAGTGTCTTTACCGCAAATGCGTCAGTGTTCACGTCTACTGCATATTCACAAAAACCGCCCTGGTATTTTGACCCAAATTAACACCATCTTCGCTCAAGAAGAAATCAACATTGCCGGACAGCACTTGCAAACCGATGCCAATATTGGTTACGTGGTGATCGATGTGGAAACTGAGCGTTCAGAAGAAGCACTTGAAAAACTAAAAGGCATTGACGGTACGATTCGTGCTCGTATCCTTCACTGATCAAACCTCCCCAAGAGACTTTGATTAGAGACTTTGATTTCGCCTAGCAAAAGCCCCAGTACACCTAATGTGAACTGGGGCTTTTTTAACTGACGGTCTTCACTGGTGTAACGAACAGCTTGAAAACCCAATCTGCAATTACAGAAGCATCGTTTTTATAGAGATAGAAGATAGAGCCCTTATTAAATCTTCATCCCGTTGCTAGGCATGTCATGATCGACTTCTTGTCGTCACAAGCTTTATTCATTGTGTGCCATTGACGCATGTGGCGCTTCCAGTTTAAAGATCACACTCACTTGATCAGAAATGGTAATCGCAGGATCATTAAATGCAGCGCTAGAAGAGCGAGCCGTTGACTGACGCTGCACGACAGATTGCAGATTTCTCGGTTGCTGATAGTTAATCTCCCAAACCCCACCTAACCGATATCCAAACCCTTTGGCGAGCATTTCAGCCTGGTTTTTTGCGTCTTCAATCGCTAGCGCTCTGGCCTGTTGCCTGAACTCCGACTCTCGCTTTACTTTGAGTTGAACATTATCAACTTGGTTCATTCCGTTAGACAAAGCCAAGTTGAGGTATTGATCTAGTTTATCCACATCAGCCACTTCAACCGTCATCACCCTTGTCGCACGATAGCCAACTAACTCCGCTTCACCATTTTTAGGGTAGTGATATTGAGGGGTTACGGATAAGTTGGAACTGCTGATTTGGCTTCTGATCATACCAGCTTTCGTCAAAGCACTGATCACCGTACTCACCGAGTGATCAACCGCTTGCTTCGCTTGTTCCGCATTCATTGTTGACTCAACAACCCGAACGCGAAAATGAGCGCTATCTGGGGCCACTTTAATTAATCCATAGCCATTAATGGATAAATGAGGAAAAGGGACATCTTGGGAAAAGCTGGGCCAAGATAAGGTTGACGTGACAGACACGATCAAAAATAACAGAATTCTCATAACGCAGACTCCTCACTCTATAGATTGATAGTATGAGAAAATAACGGCGCTTGAGTCATCAAATACCATTTCTTACAAAAAACTGACCGAAGCTATTCCTTGCTAACAGTTAGCGAGTCAGTACCTTCTCACTATATTGCTTTATTGCCACAGAAACGGCTTTGAGGCCCCGTGTTTCCATGTGCCAATGATGCCAATATAACTTTCTTTGCCATCTTAGCCCTGGATCGATTTCGATCAGTTGCCCACTCGCCAGTTCCGACTCAATTTGCAGTCTTGGGATCAAGCAATAAGCGACACCTGCTAAAGCCAATTTCACAAACGCCTCAGAACTAGCCACTTTATGCTCGACAAGAGGGTGGCGATCCGTATTGAAGTGGTAAGCGAGAAAATCTTGATGCAGATGATCATAGTGATCAAACACGACTGCGGGGGCGGTAAGCGCAGTTTGAGCATTGAAACCACTGGCGAAATAGTGCTCGACAAATTCCACACTGGCCACACAAACATAGTCCATCTTGCCAAGGTATTCTGCAACACACCCGGTTAAAGCATTGGGCTCTAAACTGATAGCGCCAGCCACTTGACCACTGCGCAATTTTTCTAAGGTATGAGATTCATCACTCACCAATAAACTGAGCACGACTTGGCCACTCGATAGCATAGGTTGCAGTGATGGGATTAACCAAGTAGCTAAAGAATCCGCATTGGTTGCCAAAGACAAGTTCACAGCTTGACGCTGCTTTACCCCAATCAAATCCGGCAATACATCCTGCTCCAGTAAACCGACTTGATGGTAAAAGCTCAATAGCTTCTGCCCGGCACTTGTCGCTTCGGGTGGCTGAGTGCGCACTACAACAGGTTGTGACAGCCACAACTCTAATTGCTTAATACGCTGAGAGACCGCAGATTGCGACAAACACAAAGAGTGAGCTGCTCCTTCAAAACTTCCCTGACTGATCACCGCATCCAAAGCTTCCAACCACTTATAATCAAAACCACGCCAACTCATATCAGCACCACTTATAAAAGATTAAAATAATTAATTATATTTATATTAACTTGGTCGTTATAGTCTGAGCAAACGGGATAACCACATTGAGATAAAAATGAATACACTATTGATATTGCAAGGCTTTGGATTAGGCGCAAGTATGATTTTGCCGATTGGCGCTCAAAATGCCTTCGTCTTAAATCAAGGTATTAAGAAACAACATCACCTCACCACCGCGACAACTTGTAGCCTGTTGGATATGTTGTTTATTTCTATCGGCATCTTTGGTGGCGGGGCCTTGATCGCCAGTCATCCTATCTTGCTCAATAGCTTGACCATTGCCGGAATTCTCTTCTTATTTGGCTATGGTGCATTATCGATAAGAAGCGCCTTAACGCATCAAGACCAAGCAGAATCTAACACCAGTCCATTGGCCTTAAGCCGCCGAACTGTGATTGCTGGCGCACTGGCTGTGACGGTATTTAACCCTCACCTTTATCTTGATACCGTTGTGGTACTGGGGTCTATTGGGGGGCAATTTGAGGGCAATGAGCGCTTGTCATTTGCCTTGGGCACCATCTTAGCTTCGTTTACGTGGTTTTTTACACTATCCATCGCTGCAGCTAAGCTCTCTCATAAGCTCAATCGCCCAACAGTCAGAAAAACCATCGACCTATTTATCGCTGCGGTGATGTTTATTATTGCGTTTTCACTGTTACAGCATTTATTAGAAAGAATGGCTTAGAGCGTATGGGTCGTCAGTAATATGGCAAAAAAATCGAGGCCAACTGGCCTCGATTATACTCTCGAATACGATTAATCAAGTCGGTCGAGGTGAACATCCATTTGTGGAAATGGAATTTCAATACCATTTTCATCCAAGCCTTCTTTAATGGCTTGCATCAGGTCATAATAAACGCCCCAATAATCATCGCGTTTAACCCAAGGTCTAACCACAAAGTTGACTGAAGAATCTGCTAACGTATGGACACCAATGGTTGGTTTTGGATCTTTGAGCAAACGCTCTTCTTTGGCCACAATATCTTGCAGCACTTGTTTTGTCTTGGCCAGATCCGCTTTATAAGACACGCCAATCACCAAATCCATACGACGGGTATCAAAGCGAGAGTAGTTGGTGATCGCCCCACCAATAATTGAAGAGTTAGGCACGACAACCAATTTATTATCTGGCGTTTTGAGGTAAGTTTGGAAGATTTGAATCGAGTCAACCGAGCCTGAAACACCAGCCACTTCAACATAATCTCCCGATTTAAACGGACGGAAGCTCACGATAAGAACACCCGCCGCGAAGTTTGACAATGAACCTTGCAGCGCCAAGCCAATCGCTAAACCCGCAGCACCGATAACGGCAACGACTGAAGCCGTTTGTACGCCAATACGCCCCAGAGCCGCAATGAGAACAATAATAAATAGAGTGTAACGAACAATCGCCTGTAAAAACTCGACAACCGCTTTGTCCATTTTGCGTTTTTGCAGCAACTTAGCCAAGCTACCCGCAATGGCTTTGGTAATAATATTACCGATAAATAAAATTAGAATCGCTGAGATAATATTGACACCATATTGAATCAGCAAATCAGAATTGTCCGTTAACCACTGATTGACACCACCGAGATCGGTGATGCTTGTAACGTCTATTGACTCTCCGGCCATAGTTATAATCCCCTAATAATGTTCAAAAAAAGTGGCACACCCATTAATGCCAGTTAAGTTTATTAGAGTAACGGCAAAAAAGTCATCGAACTAGCAATTTAAAAAATCTCACTAACATTTTACAAAAAAAAATCCCACTTTATGACTAAAGTGGGATTTTAAGCAAATTTACTGGAAATAAATTACAGAACGTCTACCGCGTTAAGATCAGCAAATGCTTTCTCTAGACGTGTCACCATTGATGATTGTGCTGCGCGCAACCAAACACGTGGATCGTAGTATTTCTTGTTTGGTGCATCAGGACCAGTAGGGTTACCGATTTGACCTTGTAGGTAATCGTGGTTGTCCGCTTCGTACTGGCGGATACCATCCCAAGTTGCCCACTGAGTATCAGTATCGATGTTCATTTTGATCACACCGTAACCGATTGACTCTTGGATTTCTGCTTCTGAAGAACCTGAACCGCCGTGGAATACGAAGTTCAAAGAGTTTGCCGGTAGGCCAAACTTCTCAGAGACGTAAGCTTGTGAATCGCGAAGGATAGTTGGAGTCAACACAACGTTACCAGGCTTGTATACACCGTGTACGTTGCCGAAAGAAGCAGCGATAGTGAAACGCGGGCTGATAGCGTTTAGTTTTTCGTAAGCGTAAGCAACATCTTCAGGTGAAGTGTAAAGCTCAGAAGCATCCATGTGAGAGTTATCAACACCGTCTTCTTCACCACCAGTACAACCTAGTTCAATTTCTAGAGTCATATCCATCTTAGCCATACGCTCAAGGTATTTCGCTGAGATTTCAATGTTTTCTTCTAGAGACTCTTCAGAAAGGTCGATCATGTGAGAAGAGAAAAGAGGCTTGCCCGTTTCTGCGAAATGTTTTTCACCCGCGTCAAGCAGACCATCAATCCAAGGAAGAAGCTTCTTCGCAGCGTGGTCAGTGTGAAGAATAACAGGAACGCCGTACGCTTCTGCAACCGTGTGAACGTGCTTAGCACCTGCGATAGCACCTAGGATTTGAGCACCTTGACCTTCAAGTTTAACGCCTTTACCTGCAAAGAAAGCAGCGCCGCCGTTAGAAAACTGAACGATAACCGGAGATTTCACTTTCGCAGCTGCTTCTAGTACAGCGTTGATAGAATCTGTACCTACACAGTTTACTGCCGGAAGAGCGAAGTTGTTTTCTTTTGCAACTTCAAATACTTTCTGAACGTCATCACCAGTGATAACACCAGGTTTTACGAAGTCAAAGACCTTAGACATGGACGTGATCCCTATATATCAGTTGTTTTAATTTATAAAACAGATTAATTGTACTAACTTGGCTAACAACCCAGTTGAGTTTCGTCGATATTCTAACAAAACGCGCTCAGGATTGCAGCAAGTTCTAAAAAAGCAACCTGGGTACTCGCTGATGGATAACCATGGGGCCAGCACCCTTATATTCAATTAGAACAAATCAATAAAAACAAAGCGGGCTTAACCCGCTTTGTAAAATTACGCTTTTGCGCGTGCTTCTAGCATTTCAACAGCAGGTAAAGCCTTGCCTTCTACGAACTCTAGGAAAGCACCACCACCAGTCGAGATGTATGATACATCCGCTTTGATACCGAACTGGTCAATAGCTGCAAGAGTATCGCCGCCACCCGCAACAGAGAAGCCTTCAGAAGCAGCAATGGCTTCAGAAATACCCTTGGTACCCGCTTCAAAGTTTTTAAATTCAAAAACACCTACTGGACCGTTCCACAAAATGGTTTTCGCGCCTTTGAGGATCTCAGCTAACGCCGCCGTAGAATCAGGACCAAGGTCAAAAATCATATCGTCATCTTGAACTTCAGAGACGTGCTTGATTTCTGCTTCCGCATTTTCATCAAATGCTTTTGCACAAGCGACATCTGTCGCCACAGGAATCGCACACTCGTCCATCAATTTCTTCGCAGTATCAACAAGATCAGCCTCGTACAATGACTTACCAACATTGTGGCCAGCAGCAGCGATGAAGGTATTCGCAATACCACCACCAACAACAAGTTGGTCGGCAATTTTAGACAGTGACTCAAGTACGGTCAGCTTGGTTGATACTTTAGAACCACCAACGATAGCCACCATCGGACGAGCAGGGTTATCCATTGCTTTGCCTAGTGCATCAAGCTCATTGGCAAGAAGAGGACCAGCACAAGCGACCGGTGCGTGCATACCAACGCCGTGAGTTGACGCTTGAGCACGGTGAGCGGTACCAAAAGCATCCATGACAAACACGTCACACAATGCAGCGTATTGCTTAGACAGTGCTTCTTCGTTTTTCTTTTCGCCTTTGTTAAAGCGAACGTTTTCTAAAACAACAAGCTCACCTGTATTGAGTTCTAGACCGTCTAGGTAATCTTTAGCCAGTTTAACCTCACACTCAAGGGCATCATTTAAATAGTTAACAACAGGCTGTAGAGAGAATTCTTCGGCGTACTCGCCCTCTGTCGGACGACCTAAGTGAGAAGTAACCATGACTTTCGCGCCCGCAGCTAGGCAGTGCTTGATGGTGGGTAGAGATGCCAGAATACGCGCATCAGAAGTTACTTTGCCATCTTTTACTGGCACGTTTAGATCAGCACGGATAAATACGCGTTTACCTGCTAAGTCCAGGTCAGTCATTTTAATTACAGACATGGTTTGTCCTCTCGTATTAAAGTCGTTAAGTTTTGTGCATTGAACAGCCAATCTGTTCAATGTGAAAAAATTGTTATGCTTATCGATATGGCGATGTTACCGATTTATTTCAAGAAGGAAAATAAATAATTTGCCCTTTTGATAAAACGATTATCGGCATCGATATAAAACCAATGCGGTGTCGAGCATGCGGTTAGCAAATCCCCACTCATTGTCACACCACACCAACATCTTGACTAAGCGTCCATTGCTCACTCGAGTCTGTGTCCCATCGACGATAGCACTATGAGGGTCGTGATTAAAGTCAATCGACACCAATGGCGCTTCAGTATAATCAACGATGCCCTGAAGTGTACACTGAGCCGCCTGGATAATGGTTTGATTTACATCATTGACCGTGACATTTGCCTGTATGGTAACACTGAGATCCATCGCGGTGACATTAACGGTCGGTACGCGCACTGAAATCGCTTCAAATTTATTGGAAAATTTAGGAAAGATGCGTTCAATACCTTTGTGCAACTTAGTGTCTACTGGAATGATCGATTGACTGGCAGACCGAGTTCGACGCAGATCAGTGTGATAAGCATCGATCACTTGTTGGTCGTTCATCGATGAGTGTATCGTCGTAATCGTCCCCGAATCGATACCAAATGCCTCATCTAACACTTTGATCACGGGTACAATACAATTCGTGGTGCACGACCCATTCGACACCACAGTGTGCTGAGGCTCTAAAGTTTCTTGGTTGACGCCAAAAATAATGGTGTTGTCGATATCCTGTGCCGCTGGATGTGAAAACAGCACTTTTTTAGCACCCGCGGCGATATGAGCTAAACCATCGCTTTTGCTGCCGTAAACCCCGGTACAATCTAAGACAATATCAATGTTGAGATCACGCCATGGCAAACGCTGAATATCATCGATATGCAATACACGAATCACATCACGTCCCTCGGTGAGTCGCTCGATGTAAAGGTGTTCTTGATCGTGTGACACTTTCAAGCCAAAACGGCCATGGCTGGTATCGTATTGTAGTAGATGGGCCATTGCTTCGGGTTGCGCTAATTCATTAACAGCTACCACTTGGATTTGCTCTGAATAACCACTTTCGTATACTGCCCGCAATACATTACGGCCAATACGGCCAAATCCATTGATCGCCACTTTTAACATCATTTCATCCTCTACGCCTTGTTGCACTTAGTTTACCCTATCCCTCCATTGTCATCAGTAGTTTGTTACATGAAAAGAAACTTATCCCTTCTTAATAACAGCGACGAGCTTGTTGCTCTCTTTCAAAAAAGACAGCAACAAATAGAGCCCCCAACTGACTCAATGACGGGATTTGGCCTTTTTCACCCTTTGCCAAGAGAAAAGACTTGTAATTCAGCGAACGAAAATTAAAATAGCCGTCTAGATGTAGAAACACCTACAAACTTTTTGTACTGATGGTTGACTAACACCATCGCCCTCATGATTAATTTAAGTGGAGCTCTCATGGCTAAGCACCTGTTTACTTCTGAATCTGTTTCAGAAGGTCATCCAGACAAAATTGCAGATCAAATCTCAGATGCGGTTCTTGACGCGATTCTTGAACAAGATCCTAAAGCGCGTGTAGCCTGCGAAACTTACGTTAAAACCGGTATGGTCATGGTCGGTGGTGAAGTCACAACATCGGCTTGGGTTGACATTGAAGAGTTGACTCGCCAAACCGTGCGCGACATTGGTTACACCCACTCAGACATGGGCTTTGATGCCGACTCTTGTGCAGTACTTAACACCATTGGTAAGCAGTCACCAGACATCAACCAAGGGGTCGACAAAGCCGACCCTAAAGAGCAAGGCGCAGGCGACCAAGGCATTATGTTTGGTTATGCCACCAACGAAACCAGCGTGTTAATGCCAGCTCCAATTACCTATTCTCATCGCTTAGTGCAGCGTCAATCTGAAGTGCGCAAAAACGGCACGTTACCTTGGTTGCGTCCGGATGCAAAATCTCAAGTCACCTTTAAATACGAAAATGGTGTCATTGCCGGTATTGATGCCGTGGTCCTTTCGACTCAGCACAGTGATTCCATTTCTACAGCGGATCTTCGCGAAGCGGTGATGGAAGAAATTATCAAGCCAGTACTGCCTGCCGAATGGTTAGACAAAGAGACCAAGTATTTTATCAACCCAACCGGCCGTTTTGTTATCGGTGGCCCTATGGGTGACTGTGGTTTAACAGGTCGTAAAATCATCGTTGATACCTACGGCGGTGCTGCTCGTCACGGTGGGGGCGCTTTCTCTGGTAAAGATCCATCGAAAGTAGACCGCAGTGCCGCGTACGCAGCGCGTTATGTCGCAAAAAACATTGTTGCCGCTGGTCTTGCTGATCGCTGTGAAATTCAATTGTCTTACGCGATTGGCGTTGCCGATCCTACCTCTATCATGGTAGAAACATTCGGCACCGAAAAAGTTGCGACCGACGTGATTGTCGACGCCGTTCGTCAGCACTTTGATCTGCGCCCATACGGCTTACAAGAAATGCTCAACCTGCTGCAACCCATCTACAAGAAAACCGCAGCCTATGGTCACTTTGGCCGCGAAGAGTTCCCATGGGAAGCAACAGACAAAGCACAAGCTCTGCGAGAGTTTGCTAACCTAAAATAAGTTGCTCTAGCCCATAGCTAACGGTTTTAGCCAATAAAAGCCCTTGCATCATTGCAGGGGCTTTTTTATTGTATCGTTTTATATGTGGATTTTTTGAGACTCGCACAGCCACTGACTAATACTTATTTAATTCATCGTTATGACCGAATCTACCCTTCCTTTAGCGTTGACTGATGCCGTCCATCAAAGCCTTGACGCTTGGTGCCGCAAGGCCAGTGAAAAACTGCAGCAGACCGTCGTACCGCCAAAGGTCTTGTTTAATTTAAAAGGTAAGTCTGCAGGGCAAGCTTTGTTGCAACGAGGAATGATTCGACTCAATCCGATATTGCTACTCGAAAACCAGAATGCGTATTATCAACAAGTCATTCCTCACGAACTGGCTCATTTGCTGACCTACCAATGCTTCGGTCGCGTAAAGCCCCATGGCGCTGAATGGCAATATATGATGGAGCAAATACTGGGTATTCCCGCACTCACAACTCATCAATTCGATGTGAGTTCAGTGCAAGGTAAGCTCTACCCCTATCGTTGCCAATGCCGCACACACCAATTAACCATCAGAAGGCACAACAAAATCGTGCGCCAACAGGCACAATATCATTGCCGATATTGTCAGCACCCCCTGACCCCTGCATGATAGAACCCAACAAACGAGAGAAATACCCTCACAGACCCAATCATTAATCCATCTTTTTTTAACGAGCTATTTATGACTTTGCGCAAATCGATCCTGTTAACATCCTTTGCCGTGTTCTGCAGTGGATGGAGTTTTCATACTCTCGCAGAACACCCGGCCTCATTTGCCACCGCCAAACGCTTATTGGCGACAAAAGTTTACCCGGAACACACTCGTTCTTTTTATTGTGACTGCCCGATTCAATGGCAAGGGCGCAAAGGTATCCCCGATTTGGCAGCCTGTGGCTATCAAGTACGTAAGCAACCAAAACGCGCGAACCGCATCGAGTGGGAACACGTGGTCCCCGCTTGGCAATTTGGCCATCAATTACAATGTTGGCAAAAGGGCGGCCGAAAATATTGTGCCCGCTATGATACCAACTTTAAGAAGATGGAATCGGACATGCACAACCTCACACCAGCGATTGGCGAAGTGAATGGTGATCGCTCTAATTACAACTTTAGTCAGTGGAATGGCATCGATGGCGTCACTTATGGCCAATGTGCGATGCAAGTGAACTTTAAGGGCCGCAAAGCCATGCCGCCAGAGAACTCACGCGGCGCCATTGCCCGGACTTATTTATACATGAGCCAAACTTATGACTTTAAGCTATCGTCGAGTCAGAGTAAGCTAATGCAGGCATGGGACAAACAATACCGCCCTAGCGAATGGGAATGCCAACGAGAAGTAAAAATTGCCACCATACAAGGTAATCACAACCCATTTGTGCAACAGGCTTGTCTAGAGGACAAAAATTAAATCCCACTCTGCCTCATGCTTTTCAATGGCAAAAGCCTTGTTTTTTGCCATTGTCGCATCCATGTTAACAACTTAAACGTTTTTAGGAAGCCGTTCTTATGCGAATCCCGCGTATCTTTCACCCCGACCCCATTATACAACTTGGCCCTTTAGCGCTCAGCGATGACGCAGCAGGACACGTTGCCAGAGTACTGCGCATGCAAGTGGGTCAGGAAGTGTTGCTTTTTGACGGTTCTGGGGCTCAATTTCCGGCCATCTTAAGTGAAGTAACGAAGAAAGGCGCCCGTGTCGACGTACAACAACGCGTTGAACACAGTATCGAATCCCCGCTCAACCTGCACCTTGGTCAAGTCATCTCTCGAGGCGACAAAATGGAATTCACCATCCAAAAATCCGTGGAGCTTGGAGTCAATACAATTACGCCTCTCATCTCGGAACGCTGTGGCGTCAAATTGGATGCCAAGCGGTTTGAAAAAAAATTAGCTCAGTGGCAAAAAATTGCGATCAGTGCTTGTGAGCAATGCGGTCGCAATATCATTCCTCAAATCCGCCCGATCATGAGCCTAGAACAATGGTGCCAAGAACCTTCGACGGCTTTAAAGCTCAATTTGCACCCCAGAGCAGAATACTCAATAAACACCCTACCCGAGCACTTACAACACGTTCGACTATTGATTGGCCCAGAAGGTGGCCTATCGGCAGATGAGATCGCGATGACACGCGAACATCAATTTGCTGAAACGCTACTCGGACCACGAGTACTAAGAACAGAAACTGCCGCATTAACTGCCATCACCGCCCTACAAGTCCGCTTTGGCGATTTGGGCTAAAAGGAGTATTTCATGATTAAAATCGGTATCGTTATGGACCCTATCGAGTCAATAACTATCAAAAAAGACACCAGCTTTGCCATGATGTTAGAAGCCCAACGTCGCGGCTACCAAATCCATTACATGCAAATGCAGGATTTACACCTAGAACAAGGTGTCGCGTCAGCCGATACCAAAATTATCTCGGTAGAAGAAAACCCTAACCAGTGGTATCAAGTGCAAAGCGAGCAGTCTATCGCCTTATCTGAATTAGACGCGATTCTCATGCGTAAAGATCCGCCATTTGATACTGAATATATCTACGCGACTTATATTTTAGAGCGAGCTGAAGAGCAAGGTACTTTGGTCGTCAACAAACCGCAAAGCTTGAGAGATTGCAACGAAAAACTCTTTACTGCCTGGTTTCCAGAGTTGACACCAACCACGCTTGTCACTCGCAGTGCCGAAAAAATTAAAACCTTTAGAGAGCAACACGGTGATGTGATTTTAAAACCTCTAGACGGCATGGGCGGCGCCTCTATTTTTCGAGTCAAACAAGACGATCCCAACGTATCTGTGATCATTGAAACCCTCACAGGTCACGGTCAACATTACGCCATGGCTCAAACCTTTGTTCCAGATATCAGCAATGGCGACAAGCGCATCTTAGTGGTTGACGGCGAGCCCATGCCTTATTGCCTAGCGCGTATTCCGGCCAAAGGGGAAACTCGTGGTAACTTAGCCGCTGGTGGCCGAGGTGAGGCCCGTCCCATAAGCGAAACAGATCGTAAAATTGCTGAGACCGTAGCGCCAATTTTGAAACAAAAAGGCTTGATCTTTGTTGGCTTAGACGTAATCGGTGATAAGCTTACAGAGATCAACGTCACTAGCCCAACTTGTGTTAGAGAAATTGAAGCCAGCTTTGACATCTCGATTACCGGCAAACTGATGGATGCTATCGAGCGATACGTGAAGCAATAAACGTCTAGAGAAACGATCTCTACATAGGCTCTACCCCTCTTAAAAACAAGGAGTTAGATATGATGAATATAACCAATCACTTTCTTGTTGCGATGCCGACAATGAGAAATTCTGATTTCGATCGTTCTGTTATCTATATGTGTGAGCACAACGACAAAGGATCCATGGGGTTGGTTCTTACCCAAGCCAACGATCTGACCATTGGAGAAATGCTGATCAAGGCAGATGTAGAGCCTATTTATCCACAAAACAAACCGCAAAGCTTGTCCCAACCAGTACTTTTAGGCGGTATGAAAGAGCAAGATCGCGGCTTTATTTTGCACTGCCCTAAAGACGAATATCAAGCCAGTGTCAAAATGACCGAAGATATCACCATCACCTCTTCTAAAGATCTTTTAGAAGTACTCGGTACGGAAGAGGAGCCCAATCACTATGTCATCGCATTGGGTTACATGGCTTGGGATCCCGGCGAGCTTGAAAAAGAGTTAATGGACAATTCTTGGTTATTAATTGAAGTTGACCCTCAGATTATTTTTGATACCCCAATAGAAAAACGTTGGGAACAAGCACTAGGGTTATTAGGCGTTGAGCCGGCTAAGTTATCTTTTCAATTTGGTGAGGCTTAATACCCGATATACCAAGTCCCTGATGGCTAAGATGGCACGCCTCAAAGAAAACACAGAGAGAACAAAATGTCAGACACCATTATGGCTTTTGATTATGGTACAAAAAGCATTGGCAGCGCGATAGGACAAACCATCACAGGCACAGCCTCTGCTTTGAGGGCCTTTAAAGCCAAAGACGGCATTCCCAACTGGGATGACATTGAAAAGCAAATCAAAGAGTGGCAACCGACGCTGTTAGTTGTCGGCTTGCCCACTGATTTACACGGCAAAGAATTGGCAACCATAACCCCTAGAGCGAAAAAATTTGCCAATCGCCTGCACGGTCGCTTCGGACTGCCTGTCGAATTGCACGACGAGCGCCTATCCACGGCCGAAGCTCGAGCCGATTTATTTGATCGCGGTGGCTACCGAGCCTTGACCAAAGGTAATGTCGATTGCCAATCCGCCGTTGTCATTTTAGAAAGCTGGTTCGAAGCAAAATATCAATAACTCCCCCACGCATAGTTCAATCACCTTTGTTGCCTCTACCGCTTCAGGGGGGATTGAGTCGCTTACTCATCCAAATATTTTCGAGCTTCAGAGCTCAAACGCCCTTGTTCGATATTCTGAGCAACGCTTTGCTCGAGAGTTTGCATGCCATAATCTCGCCCCGTTTGCATCATCGAATACATTTGGGCCAATTTCCCTTCGCGGATCAAATGGCGAATCGCCGAGGTTGCCATCAGTATTTCGTAACACGCCACTCTTTTCTCATCGACACCATTGAGTAACCTTTGAGCGACAACCCCTTTAAGCGACTCCGATAACTGTACCCTGATCATCGACTTTTCTTCATGGCTAAAGACATCGACGATACGACTCACTGCTTGGCAAGCAGAGCGAGTGTGCAAGGTGGCTAAAACTAGGTGCCCCGTTTCTGCCGCGGTTAACGCTAGCTGAATACTGTGTTTATCTCGTAACTCGCCGACTAAGATAACATCGGGATCTTCGCGCAATGCTCCCTTTAACGCCTGGCTAAAGCTCAAGGTATCGCGTTGTAATTGTCGTTGTGAAATCAGGCTCTGCTGAGAGTGATGAACGAACTCTATCGGATCCTCAATCGTAATAATGTGTTTTTTCTGCGTTCGATTTATTTCATCGACCATGGCTGCTAACGTCGTCGACTTGCCAGATCCCGTTGGCCCAGTGACTAAAATCAAGCCTTGCTCTGCCTTTGTCATCGCCGATAAAACACGAGGAGCCTCAAGCTGACCAAGGTGCGGAACCCTGTCGGCAACACACCTTAACACCATAGATAAACCGCGCTGTTGGTAAAACGCATTCACTCGAAAACGGCCCAGATGCTCAGCGTGGTAAATCGCATCCAATTCTTTTTGCTCAGTCAGTTGCCGTTGCTGCTCCTGGCTAAAAATCGTCTGACTCAGCGTAGCCAAGTCTTGTGACTGCCAAACTTTTTCCTCTAAGACAGTCATTTGACCACGCAGCCGGGCACGCACCGGCTCACCACTAGAAAAGTGCACATCCGAGGCATTTTGATTTACACTAATCCTCAGTAACTCGGTGAAATTCATATTATTCCTCAAGTAGAGCTATTATGACGACGATTCAAGACAACATCAGACACCTTCGCGACTTGATCACTGAATCTGAACAAAAGTTTGGGCGTCAACCACAATCCGTGCAACTTTTAGCGGTCAGTAAAACCAAACCCATTAGTGCAATTGAGCGAGCGATCACAGCAAATCAAACTTGTTTTGGTGAAAATTACGTACAAGAAGGGATCGAAAAGGTCGATTACTTTCGAAACCAGCATCCCAATTTACCGCTAACCTGGCATTTTATTGGCCCAATACAATCCAATAAAACCCGTCCAGTCGCTGAGCGTTTTGACTGGGTCCACACCATCGACAGAGAAAAAATTGCCAAGCGATTAAATGATCAAAGACCGCCGTCTATGCCACCACTCAATGTGTTAATTCAAGTCAACATCAGTATGGAAACGGCCAAATCCGGGGTAACCAGTCAAGAAATACTGCCGTTAGCGCATTTTATTGCCTCACAACCCAATTTGAACCTGCGCGGTTTGATGTCGATACCGGCCAATGTCGACAGTTATGAGCAACAAAAAGCCGCCTTTCTCCATTTGTCGGAACAATTTAAACAGTTACAAAGCCACTACCCTCAGGTCGACACGCTTTCAATGGGCATGAGTGGCGATATGCAAGCCGCGATAGAATGCGGGAGTACCATTGTCAGAATCGGCACCGCGTTGTTTGGCGCAAGAGATTATCGCTAACACCTTGGTGTGCGTCATTTTATCCAGATAAGGAACATGAATATTATGCAGCAAAAAACGATCGCGTTTATTGGCTCGGGAAATATGGCCCAAGCTATCATTTCCGGTCTACTTAACAGTGGTTACCCAGAGGGTAGTATCATTGCAACGGGAAGAAGCGAAGAAAAACTGGCCAAACTTGAAGAGAAATACAAAATTTCTGTCACGACGGATAACGCCAAAGCCGCTCAACAAGCCGATGTCGTCGTTTTAGCCGTCAAACCGCAAATGATGAAAGGCGTGTGCGAACAACTCACCTCGGTGGAACTCTCGTCTAAGCTCATCATTACCATCGCCGCCGGCATTTTATCGAGTAAGTACCCACTTTGGACTCAACAATCGCTGCAATTGGTTCGTGTGATGCCTAATACACCATCACTAATTGGCAAAGGCCTCAGTGGTCTTTACGCAAACGAAGAGGTGTCACCCGAATGGTCCGCCTTTGCAGAAAGTCTCATGGCTTCGGTTGGGGATATTTGCTGGGTGAAACGCGAATCGGGGATCAACAACATCATTGCCGCAGCCGGCAGCGCCCCAGCTTACTTTTTCTATTTTATGGAAAGCATTGAGAAGCAAGCCATTGAGCAGGGCTTTACACCTGAAATGGCGAGAAAAATCGTCACTCAAGTCGCACTGGGTTCAGCACACATGGTCTCGAGTAACCCCAATACGCCCATCAGTACCTTAAGAGAGCAGGTCACTTCCAAAGGCGGGACGACGGCTGAGGCATTGGCCGTTTTTGAACAACAACAACTTTGTGATATTGTCGCCAATGCAATGAAAGCTGCGGTCACTCGCGCAGAAGAAATGCAAGAATTGTTTTAATGAGCAAGCCCGATTCGGGCATCAACAAAAGGGTCACCTATGAATGCGATGAGTTTTTTAATACAAACTCTGTTTGATCTTTACATTATGGTCGTCATATTGCGAGTTTGGCTACAAGCAGCACGAGCGGATTTTTACAACCCATTTTCTCAATTTGTTGTGAAAGCGACTCAACCCATTGTCGGTCCATTAAGAAGGTTCATCCCTTCGCTTGGCAATATCGATATGGCAACCATTTTATTTGCCTATGTCCTTTCGGTCTTGAAGTTTACCGCACTCATGATGGTCGCAGGCGGCAGTTTTAGCCTCACCCCTTCTCTCTTGTTTGTCGGTGTACTATCACTGGCAAAAGCGGCGGGCAGTTTGTTGTTCTGGGTCTTGTTAATTCGCGCGATCCTTAGCTGGGTCAGCCAAGGTCGCAGCCCAATGGAATACGTGATGCACCAATTAACCGAACCTTTATTAGCTCCGATTCGACGCATTCTTCCTGAGTTAGGCGGTTTGGATTTAAGTGTACTCGTGCTGTTTATTTTGCTGCAGTTTCTCAACATTTTAATCAGTGGTTGGTTCCCTGTTTGGCGTATGCTTTAAACACCTTGCACTGATTACCCTCACGAAGCCATCAGTTGATGGCTTCATTTTCGATTGCTTTCCCAAATGCCACTCTTCGCCTTTATCTTGTCCATAAAGCGCCACTGGACTTACTCCAGACTTGTATTGCTGGTAAACTGCCGATGGCTGCATTGATGGCCAACACGCTGTTATTAATCCAATAGGTTTGTTATGAGTAAAATAGTCCTCGCCACAGGTAACGCAGGCAAAGTTCGTGAAATGTCCTCTCTTTTGAGTGATTTTGGTTTTGAAGTCCTAGCTCAAAGTGACTTCAACTTGGTTGACGCCGAAGAAACAGGCAGCACCTTTGTCGAAAACGCGATTATCAAAGCCCGTCATGCCGCGAAAGAAACCGGCCTCGCCGCGATTGCCGATGACTCAGGCTTAGAAGTAGACGCTTTAGCGGGCGCCCCTGGGGTGTATTCAGCTCGTTATGCTGGAGAGAATGCCAGTGACCAAGACAACATCAATAAATTGCTCGCACAGATGCAAGGCATCCCTTCAGAACAGCGTACCGCTCGATTTCACTGTGTTTTAGTCCTGATGCGCCATGAAAATGATCCAACGCCGATTATTTGCCACGGCACATGGCAAGGTCACATCTTGCTCGAACCAAAAGGAGAAAATGGGTTTGGCTATGATCCTGTTTTTTGGTTACCAGGCCTAGAGTGCACTTCTGCTCAATTGCCTGCTGAAGAAAAAAAGCGACTATCTCACCGAGGCCAGGCATTAAAACAACTTTTTGATATTTTGAAACAAGAGCATCTTGGATAATATGTTAACCCCACCGCCACTGAGTTTATATGTGCACATCCCTTGGTGTGTACAAAAGTGCCCTTATTGTGACTTTAACTCGCACGAACTCAAACACTCGATTCCAGAGTCTCAATATATTGACGCACTGCTTGAGGATTTAGCTCAGGATATCGCTAGATACCGCATTGAACGGCCAATACATAGTATCTTTATCGGTGGCGGCACTCCGAGCCTAATTTCTGCACAGGGTATCGCCACGCTGTTAGCTGGTATCGAGCAGCAACTGCCGTTTCGCCCAGAGATTGAAATCACCATGGAGGCCAACCCTGGTACGGTTGAAGCGGAGCGTTTTGTCGGCTATCGCCAAGCAGGGGTCACACGTATTTCCATCGGCATCCAAAGCTTTCACGCCAAGCAACTCAGTAAACTGGGCAGAATACACGGCAAACAAGAAGCGATTCGGGCAGCGCAATTAGCTCATCGCATTGGTCTAAAAAGCTTTAATCTCGATTTAATGCACGGACTGCCAGATCAAATGCTCTCTGAAGCCTTGGCGGATCTCGACCAAGCCATTGAGCTCAATCCACCGCACTTATCCTGGTATCAGCTAACGATTGAGCCCAACACCATGTTCTACTACAAAACACCAGAATTGCCCGATGATGATCAATTGTGGGATATCTTTGAACAAGGCCACCAAAAACTGCTCGCTGCCGGCTACCATCAGTACGAAATTTCTGGCTATAGCAAACAAGATTACCAATGCCAGCACAACCTGAACTATTGGCGCTTTGGCGATTATTTAGGGATTGGTTGTGGCGCACACGGCAAAATCAGCTTTGCCGACGGCGACATTATCCGAACCACTAAAATCAAACACCCTAAAGGCTACCTTGCCGCACACAACAACATGGTGAAACCGTATTGTAATCAAGAACAAAGTGTTGCTTTAGAAGACCGAGCTTTTGAGTATTTTATGAACCGTTTTCGATTGCTCGAGCCTTGCCCCAAACAAGAATTTAGCCAAAGAACGGGACTGCCAATCGCATCAATCACTGCAACTATGGAGACGTTAATCGATCAGAAGTTAGTGTTGGAAACGCTTCACTCTTGGCAAATTACTCAAAAGGGCAAGTTGTTTTTCAATGATGTCGTCGGCGCTTTTTTAACCGACTCATCACCGTAAAAATCGATTTATACGCCATACCATATCGACAAAACTGCCCACCTAGACGCTGTCTTCCTCGACAACCCTGTTGATATGGTATTTATTATGCCCGCGATTAAACACCTACCAAGATCACACTTCTACGCCCCCCTTTGCTGAACTATGAATAGAACAAAGAGCAAGGTCACAATTGTAAAGCGACTATTTTTACTATTGTAAAACAGCATCCATAATTGTTTGGTATGATATGCGTTTCTTACGCTTATACACAGCTAATGAATACTAATCTGGTTAATTATGTGGTCATGATAGCTCAGGAAAAAACTTGAGAACAAGGCAACCTGTTTGTTTATAACCTATTTGCTTATAAAGACAGGAATCTTCGTCGTCATTCTACAAGTGATTTTCTTAACGACGTGCTCTAGTTTTTTAACCCTCTAGGGGGTGAACCGCTATTGAGTTAGACTGGTATAAGCCCGTAGCTTTACGCTTTGCAAGGATGATAGATGTATAACGTTTTTGGCTTTTCTTGGCATAAGATCAAATGGCTCGCGGCCTTTCAAATTACTTTTACTGTCGTGGCGATTTTTTGGATCCACCTTACCTTCACCATCGAGTTTGCTAGCTTAGCCAGTGTCATAACCATCTTTGGATTGTTGGCCAGTGCTACGTTTTCACTGCTAATTGTCATCCAAAAATACGTACAGCAGAACACCGACATCGCTCAGAAACTGCTTGACTCTGTGGGTGACGTAGTGGTGTTTAAAAATTATGAAGGCAAATTTCTTTACGGAAATAAAACGGTTGCCGACCTTTACCAAACCACCCCAGAAGCCATGGTGGGTAAAGATGATTTTGATTTTACCCACAATAAAGAACAAGCCGATTTCTTAAGAGAAAATGTGCAAAACATCATGACGCGTTTTGAAAAAGAAGATGTTTACGAGTCATCAACCGATGTCAACACTGGAGAACATCGCTGTTTTCACTCGATCAAAATCCCCTTTCACGATGTAAACAAACAGCTCAAAGTTTTAGTTATCGCCAAAGACATCACCGAGATAAGTGCTCTCAAAGAGCAAGCGGAGCGCAATAAAAAACGCCTAGAGCATGTACTTGATGTCTCTCAAGAAGGGCTTTGGGAATGGAATACGCAAACCAACGAAGTTTTACACAATGCGCAATGGGAGGCCATCACCGGCATCAAACGCAGTGACAACTCATTTCAAGAGTTTGAGCAATGTATTTTGGCCGAGGATAGACCTAATGTTTTTCAAGCACTTGACGCACTGCTAAAACACAACCGCCCCTATAACATTGAATTTCGAATGCAAAAGCCCGATGGCAATATCATTTGGGTATGGGACCGCGGACAAGTGGCTGAATACGACCAAGACAACAAGCCACTTTGGTTGGCCGGTATCGTTCAAGACATCACCAGCGAAAAACAAAATCAACAAAAGATTCAATACTATGCTTACCACGACCAACTCACTGGTTTGATCAATCGCGTCAAACTGGATATCGAACTCAACCAAGTGATGAAAGACAGCGCGATGCAAAATACCTACAGTGCATTGCTATTTATTGACCTCGAT
>JBFGYW010000032.1:0-23717 GCA_041587235.1 Vibrio sp. | reverse complement strand
GCCAATTGAATATTCACTCAACAATTTATCGATTTTAATGAACTTTTTGTTGTAAGTGAGAATGATTTACATATAATGCGCTCGAATGATAATCAATCCCAATATCATTATCAATAATAATTATATGGTTTTTCATTCTGCCTGTAACGCAATATTTGGCAGTTTATGAGTTGGAATACAACAACGACGCAGGCCGTCATGATTGAGTAAATAAAGGAAATAAAGTGCAGTTAACTCCCTCTTTTTCTAAAACCCGTATTAGTGTTGCTGTCGGCAGTGCGCTATTGAGCTCTTGGTCTCCGCTGGCCATTGCAGAAGACAATAATTCAACAGACACCATCGAAGTGGTTGGACGCTCTGGAGACGGTTTACACGATATTGATAACACCGCAACCAAAATGAACCTTTCTCTTAAGGACACAGGGCGTTCGATTGCCTTAGTCTCGAAAGAAGAAATCAGCGACATGGCCGCCACCGACACTCGTGATGTCGCCGCTTATCAAGCAGGGTTTAACTGGGAATATTCTGCGCCGAGGTTTGTTTACCATCGCGGTATTCAAACTAATATCAACACCTTTATGACCAATGGTTTACGCAACCTTCAAGCCTTCTATGTCGGCACGGGTTCACTGCTGCCTAATACGTACAACTTAGAATCCGTGACTTTTCTAAGTGGTGCAGACAGCATGCTCTACGGCAGCGGTATTGCCGGTGGTGTCATCAACTCCATCACCAAAAAACCACAAGAAAATGCGCAAACTACCTTTGGTCTACGCACTCGCTCTTTTGCAGCCAGCGATGTCGGGTATTTTGATCGCAACCAATTGATTATGGATTTTGACTCGACTGGCCCACTCGGTGAGTACGATGATGTTTTGTATCGCTTGATCGCCCAAGTTTCACCTGATGGCGAAGATTACCAAGATCACCACGGCAATGACGATGTGCTGATCGATACGTCATTGACGTTTAAAATCGGTGATCATACACGTATTACACCGCGTTTTGAGTACAAAGATCAAGAACGCCAAGGAGGAAGTGGCTGGACAGACGGTTACTTCGGCAGTAACTTCATCAACGGCAGCTTAGGGGCGACAACAGGCTCAGTCGGTTCGTTTGCCGATCGTAGCTACGATTACGGTAGCCCGCTTGATGTGTCGACCACAACCATGAAAACCGCAGAGCTTTCGGTTGAACACCAATTGAATCCGAATTGGAGCATCAATGGTATCGCTTCGTATGTACGCACCGAAGCCGAAGGTCAAACCTTATACGTGAGTAACAGTTCCGCCTTGGGCAACGACATCGGTGACACCACGTTAGAGCGTAAATGGGCTTACTCAAAAAGCGATGATACCTATTACTTAGCGGACATTAATACCGAAGGGCAATTCACTTTAGCCAATCTGGATCATCACTTATTGTTTGGGGTGAACTTTAGACGCGCTGAGATTCGTACCGCACGTAACTTCCAAGACAATGCCGATGCACTGGGCAACTACACCATTAGCGTCTCAGACCCAAGCGATCAAATGTACTCGGCGATGCCAAGCTCGCTCAAAGATGTGGATTTAACGCCAACCACGGATCGCGATCTCAACATTTACTTGAAAGATCGCGTCACTATTGGCGACTTTACCTTAGCTTTAGGCCTAGGCTACCTTGACTTTAACGGTAAAGAGCAATCTCGCTCAGTTGATTTTGAGCAGAACTTTTATCACTTTACCTATGATGCTGGCGTGATCTACCGTTTAAATAACGATGTCAACTTGTTTGCGACCTACAGCCAATCTTACGATCCTGTCGATACCTCTGATATCGTACAATACGGCCAAGATGGCGTTGATTATGACCCAGAACAAAGCGATAACTACGAAATTGGTTTTAAAGGCAGCTTCTTTGACCAACGTTTAACTTCTACGGTCACCTTGTTCTACATCAACAAGACCAACCTAACTTACACGGAAACAGCCGATAACGACGAGACAGTTCTGTACCAAAACTCAGGTGAGAGCTTCCGCGCGCACGGTGTTGAAGTGAATGCACGCTACCACTTTAACCCTGAATTTTATACCCAGCTAAGCTATGCCTACACCGACGCTCATGACACTATGCTCGGCGATGATCCTGGCCAGCAAGCGGACATGACACCTTATAATTCATTGACGCTTTGGAACAGCTATTCCCCAGCCGACAACCCTTGGCGTTTTGCTTTGGGCATGCGTTCACAATCGTCACGCTCGCAAACTTCAACCAGTCTAAATGGGTATAACTTTGAGCTACCAGGCTACGCCGAGTTTGATTTTGGCACCTATTATGAAACTAAAGATTGGGATGCCTCATTACTGATTAAAAACATGTTTGACCTCAATCGCGCCGACGCTGTGTCGAACTGGACAACCGTCTCTTCAAGCGATCCACGCTCTATTAACCTCGGCTTTAAATACCGTCTATAGACGAGTATCAGCGGTGAATTAAACGCTTATTCACACGAAAAAGCTCAGAGGGCAAGGCTTTACATAGCATTGTCCCCTGAGCTTTATTTTTATGCCTATTAACGGCGATCTAAAGACAATAACCGCCCACCCTGTTTGTCTTCTAATAGCCAAATTTTCCCGTCCGGGCCTTGTTCTACCTCTCGAATGCGCTTTTTCAAGTCGAATCGTTCCACTTCGCGCGCCTGTAGGCCATCAAACTCAACGCGAATCAAGGCTTGTGAACGCAAACCGCCAATAAAGCCATCGCCTTGCCAATCCGCAAACCTTGAGCCGGAATAGATAACAAACCCAGATGGGGCAATGGTTGGGACCCAATAAGCTTCAGGGGCATGGAACTCAGGGCGAGTATCGTGATCAGGAATCGACACTCCCGAGTAGTGATCGCCCCATGAAACCTCAGGCCAGCCATAGTTCTCACCTGCTAAGGTCAAATTGAGCTCATCTCCATGACGAGGGCCCATTTCATGAGTCCATAAGCGACCTTGTTGATCAAAGGCAATACCTAGCGCATTGCGATGGCCCAGTGACCAAAAACTCTTGGCCAGCTCACCTTTATCTTGAAAGGGGTTGTTTAGCGGAATGCTGCCGTCATCATAAACTCGGATAACCTTGCCAAGATTTTGTTGCCAGCTTTGAGCCGGTTCGAGTTGTTGGCGGTCACCAGAAGTAATAAATAAGTGTCCTTGGCGATCAAATGCCAAACGATGAGAATAATGTCCCGACCCGGATGTTTTGGGAAATTGTCGCCAAATGACTGAAACATCATTTAAGCGTGGCGGTTGGCTGGTGAGATCCAGCTTAGCTCTTGCTACCGCGGCCCCGCGCTTGTATTGCTTATCCTCTTCGGCATAAGAAAAGTAGACCCATTGGTTATCGACAAAGTTGGGGTGCAGAATAATGTCGCCAAGCCCTCCCTGACCACCATAGGCCACTTTGGGAAGCCCAGAGATGGATTGTACCGCTAAGGTCTCGGTATCGACCAAGAGCAAACGGCCAGTTTTTTCCGTTACCAGTAAACGCTTATCGGGCAAGAAGGTCATCGCCCAAGGTTGGTTAAAGCTTGCGTGGCTTTGATAAAAAAGGGAATTGCCTTGCTCACTCTTAAATTGGCCTTGCTCGTTGGCGTGTGCTAAGCCAATAAAAGAGAGCAAGATTAACGGGATTATTCTCATCATTGACCTCACTCATCGGTTGCTCAATTGATTATAGACAATCTTGAGCCCACCGTAGTGCTGATCCTAATGTAATAACCCCGTATCTCTGTGACCACCGTTATTGTAAAAACAACATTTTGATCGAAATACCAATCGTCACTGTCACCATGGCCAGTTTGATTAATAAGCGCCCTTTGGCTAAAACCAATTTAGCGCCTATTTTGGCCCCCACCACTTGGCCGATAAACATAACCGCACCGATATCCCACAAAATATGACCATCATAGATAAAGTACAACAGCGCAGCAAAGTTGCTACAAAAATTGAGCACCTTGGTATGCGCGGTCGCTTTAACCAAATTAAAGCCCAGCAGTAAGACCAAGGAAATGGCGAAAAACGACCCGGTTCCCGGCCCAAAAAAGCCATCGTAAAAACCAATTACCGTAGCAATGGCAAAGGTATACACCAGAGGGGAAATGCGTTTTTCGCGGTCTAATTCACCTAAGTTCGGCGAAAAGATAAAATAAATAGAAAAACCAATCAGAAGAAAAGGAATGATGACGGCTAAAAAACTGCTGTCTATCTGAGTAAGAGCAATCCCCCCGACCAGTGCACCGACAAAGGTCATCGACATCATACCCAGCATATTTTTGATTTGAACATCACCGGTTTTGATAAAGTGCAGCGACGCAGATAAGGTGCCACCGACTCCACCGAGCTTGTTGGTCGCAATCGCAGCAACAGGGGGCACACCACACATTAACATCGCGGGCAACGCAATTAAGCCTCCCCCCCCAGCGATAGCATCAATACAGCCGGCCAGCATAGCCGCAAATAATAAAAAGACCAGAATTTCGTAACTTAGCTCCACTTTGTCTCCTTGTGTTTCTCCGATAGAGATACAATCCGTGATATTCGCCGCTAAGCATAAGGGTTTTCAGTAGCCGAGGGAAGTCAGAGATAACAAGTAATACAGAGCAACTTTACTTTTGCAAGTGTGGGTTAAAGGCGAGAAAGAAAACAGTAAGGTACTCGGTCGTGAAAGGGAGAAGAGAAGTCAACCGGCCATTGCACTGTCTTTTCAATGGCGGTCAAGCTCATCGAAGATTATTGGGTGTTGTCAAAGTAGCGTTCTGCTTTTGCAAACAACATATCGCAGTGTTTTTTATGTGCTTGAAACGCTTCGCTGCCGGTAGGCATTTCGTCTAATTCCGCTTTAGCACTTTGATACTCAGCAACCATCTTTTCAAACTGTGCTTGTTGGTAGTTCTTTTTTGCTTTGTGTTTATTTTTATTACTGCCAACTCTTTTTTTCATGATCGTTTCCTTGTGAGACAAGAGGTAAGAATACCAATGTTGATCCACCCATCAGAGGGGGTTAACGAGAGGGAGAGCAATATTGAGGACGGAAAATAAATAGAGATACGACACGGCAAATGCATAACATCACAGGTATATCGACACTTTTAATATCGTATCCATTTATTTCAGCTACCGTTTTGTAACAGTAGTACGCACTTTCAACCCAGTGAAGAAAGTGACTAACTCAGCTTAAATTAAGCAGTAACAACGTTTGTTGCTTGAGGACCTTTTTGGCCTTGCTCAACTTCAAAAGACACTTTTTGACCTTCAGAAAGCGTTTTGAAACCGTCAGAAACGATTGAACGGAAGTGAACGAATAGATCCGCGCCACCGTTGTCAGGAGTGATGAAACCAAAGCCTTTAGTTTCGTTGAACCATTTTACAGAACCAGTTGTTTTGTTAGACATAACTATACCTTTTTAAATTTACAGTGAATTCAAAAAGTCTGACTATTTGATGGAAGATGAAGAAGAAGTTGCCGCAGGAGTTGTATAACGAAATGATTCGAAAGAAAACTAAGGAAGAGACTTTTACTTGATGTTTCATAAATAGCCCAACTTTAAGAGCTATGGGCACTATACACGCTTTGCTGTAAATAGATAGTACTATTTAACCAAAAAAAGTTAACTAATTGATTTAAAAGTTTTTATATATAAAAACAACGTCTTTATTCGGTAGGCGAGTCTGATCGCCATCGTGCAACTGAGGCTTTCAGTGAGCATCATCGCATTTATGCACTCTTGAGCGGTATGATTAGAATATTTCATCATCTTGTCACCTTTGTCCCCTAGATTGTCGGCCAAAAGATCCGATAAAAAGAATAACACTCTAGATTATGTCAAAGGCTAAGCACCCATTAGATCTCAAGATCATCGCACTTTTACAACATCATGGCATGATAAAAAGTGAAGCTAAGGCGCACCTGAAACAAGAAGTTTACCGCCTACAGCATGCCGAGGTTGAAAAGATCAACAATTATACTCTCCATTTTGGTTTACAAACCAAGCAGCAATTAATTGATGAGATCCTGGCTCTGCGACGTGAATCATTGCTCCGAGCTTTGACACAAAAACCTTCGCAAAGTAAAAGCGAGCACCCTGAATAACGGATTAGAAAATCCTATCGAGCAACAGGCTTGCTTCTGTTTGCACAATACCCTCCACGGAACGAATTCGCCCCAACACTCCGCCCAGTCGCGATAGATTTTCAGTCCGAACCTTAGCGATAAGGTCCCAATGTCCATTAGTATGGTAAACCGATATTATTTCCGGAAAAGCCTGAAGTGTTTTTAACACGCGACCTTCATCCTGAGCTTCAACGGAGATACTCATGATCACTTTGACCTCATTCACTTCAGTTTCTTCGTGCAACTTCACTGTATAGCCCAAAATAACCCCTTCTTTTTCGAGTTTATTTATCCGGTTTTGCACGGTCGCGCGGGAAACCTTTAACGCCTTTGCTAAGTTAACGACTGGCGTTCGGGCATTTTTTCTTAGCAGGGCTAAGAGCTTTCGGTCTGTATCATCGAGACGATGCATTACACCTCTCCTAATCTGAATAGCAAATTTTTACATAATGTAAATTACGATGTGTCATTTTGTACTATATATGCCAAATTTTGTACATTTTCCTGTCTTTTTGTTGGCTCAATTAAGCCATAAAATACCTATTCAGAGTATCAATAAAACCATCGACGATGGATCTTTTGGAGTTTAAATATGACATTATTCATTGATGTAAACACATTCAGCACACTGGTCAGTACCCATGGTACCGAAGCATTTATGGCTGGGTTGCTGGAGTATATGGAAGAGGATTTCTGCCGTTGGGAAGCGTTTGACAAATCGGCGCGAACCGCTGCTCATAGTGAGATTGGTGTGATTGAGTTGATGCCGGTCGCTGACTCTATTCACTATGGTTTTAAGTATGTAAACGGTCATCCGTCTAATCCTCTACAAGGGCTATCAACGGTTATGGCCTTTGGCGCTCTTTCTGATGTTGCGACAGGCTTTCCTCGCTTGTTAAGTGAGCTAACCATATCAACAGCATTGCGTACTGCAGTCACTTCGGTCATGGCGGCGAAAGCGCTAGCCAATAGCGATGCCGTGTCAATGGGTATCATCGGTTGCGGCGCACAGAGTGAGTTTCAAGCCATTGCCTTTCACACTCTTCTTGGTATTCAAGAACTGCGTATTTTTGATATTGATTCTGCAGCAATGGATAAGCTTGCTGAACACCTCAAGGCTTACCCAAACCTAAAGGTGATAAAAGCCGACAGTGCGAAAGCGTGTGTCAAGGGCGCGGATATTGTCACCACAGTCACGGCTGACAAAGCCTACGCCACCATTGTTACGCCAGATATGATTGAACCCGGAATGCATATCAATGGGGTGGGAGGGGATTGCCCAGGTAAAACCGAACTGCATCTTGATGTTCTTTGTGCGGGTAAGATTTTTGTCGAACACGAACCCCAGACCCGTATCGAAGGTGATATTCAGCAATTGCCCGCCGAGCATGGTGTTCATCCGCTATGGAAAGTCATCGCCGGCATAGACGTCGGCCGCGAGACAAAAGAACAGATCACAATATTTGATTCTGTTGGCTTTGCATTAGAGGATTTGTCTGTTCTTCGATACATTGATAACCTTGCCACCGAGCTTAAAATGGGTGAAACCATTGAGCTGGTCCCTCAGATGGATAACCCAAAAGACTTGTTCGGCTTGATGAAAAGTCTAGGTCAAGCTACTTCGACCAAAAGCCAATAAATATTGAGGAACCACAAAGCCGCGACATTATGAATGTCACTTTATTCATCGAGGCTTTATCGTTTAAATATGGTCCCGGTGGGCGGACTGATTGGACAGGCATTCCTGCCGCCACACCGAAGGCAACGCGGCCTTTATCATAAAATTTACAACACCTAAAACGACGAAAGGCCGCTATAAAAGCGACCTTTCTATGTATGGTACCGGTGGGCGGACTTGAACCGCCACGCCCGAAGGCAACGGATTTTGAATCCGTCGTGTATACCAATTTCACCACACCGGCATCTCTGGGCTCTTGCCCTTTCGATGGTTTGCATTATACGTAACGCGACGGGTTGTGCAAGCACAAAAGATTGAAATCGCTACCGTTTGGATAGATTTTCGACAACAAGCGCACTTTTCAGCCATTAAGACACTAGAAAGGCCAAAATCAGCGCTAAAAAATCGCATCAGACACCGAAAAGAACGCCCTTTAAACAAAGTAAGGTTTCACACCCAGTGCTCAGTACAGCACTTTTGGTCGTGAATTTTCTCACCCGATTGCCAATGATTTTGCTGATAAGTACTGCATAGATCACAAAAAAGTGCTTATAATCTGTCCCATATCCCATTCGTGTTACCTTGTAGGATAAGGTAAAGGTTTCACAACTTGGCTTCCCTTCTCTCCTCTCGCAATCAAGGATGATAAACATGGCGAAAACAACTAAAAAAAGCACGAAGCAAAACAAACTCAAACAGGATGACAAAAAAGGCCTAACCGCCCATGAAGCTCGCAAGCGAATTGAAGAAATTATGGAACAGCGAAAATTTGATGAACTGTATGACTGGTAAAAAAATACCCGTACCAATCAGTCACGGGTATTGGCTCCGATAAGGCGAGGTAAACCACACTCGCCTTGTCGACATAGCAGTTTTAAACACAAGGTTTCCTTAGTTACAGTTTACGTCTTAGAAGCGACACTGCGACAACTAAAAAGGCCAAGCTTGGCATCACCGCGCCAAACACAGGCGGAATACCATACACTAAGGTTAATGGACCAAAGAACTCACTCGAGATGTAAAAAGTAAAACCTGCAATTACCCCTGAGAGCACCCGAGCCCCCATAGTGACACTGCGCAGCGGGCCAAACACAAATGATAACGCAAGCAACATCATCACCCCTATCGATATCGGCGAGGTAATCTTGCGCCAGAACGCCAAATCGTAACGCGAAGCATCTTGCTCGGACGCTTTGAGGTAATTGACGTAACTGTATAAGCCACTTAATGACAATTCTTCTGGTTTCACCGTCACCACCGCTAATCGCTCTGGCTCAAGTGAGGTATCCCACTCCATTTCATCGCGCTTGGTTTTGGTTAGTTGCTCCGGGTTTGTCATATCGGTGATCTGAACATCGTGCATCAACCAATGGTTATTGCTCTGGTACTCGACTTTTTCAGCAAAAATGACTGAATCCAATTTCTTTTCATCGCTGAAACGCCAAATATTGAGCCCATAAAGCGTCTCATCATCGACTTTACCAATAAAGATAAAATCGTCGGCATCCCTAGCCCAGACACCGCTTTGCACCGAGGCAATACTACCACCCGAAATGGCAAAGGCGCGCATATCCCGTGCTAATTTCTGAGCTTGGGGCGCGCCCCATTCCCCTAAAATCACCACAACGATCATTAACGGTACCGCCGTTTTCAGCACCGACATACCAATGTTGAGCTTAGAGATCCCCGCGGACTGCATCACCACCAGCTCAGAGCTCGAGGCCAGCATCCCCAAAGCAATCAAAGCGCCAAGCAAAGCCGCCATCGGAAAAAACATTTCGATATCACGAGGAATACTCAATACAACAAAAAACAGCGCGTGCAACAAATCGTAGGCACCTCGGCCAACTTTACGCAGTTGGTCAACGTATTTAATGATGCCGGATAAGCCAACAAAGGTCGCTAATACCAGCATGGTGGTCGAAATAATGGTTCGGCCAATGTACAAATCGAGAATTTTAAACACGGATTAAGCAAGCCTCTTCTTATTGCGCATTTTTTCTTTAAAACGGCGCACAAACGCACTGTCCATCATGTTGGCACCAATGGCGATGACGAGCAGCAACCCGTTTATCGGCCACATACCAATTGCCGCCGGGATGGCATCGTCTTCTAGCGCTGATTTGGTTGCGCTGATGGCAAGGAAATAGGTCAAGTAAATCAAAATGGCGGGGCCGAGTTTAGCAAAACGACCTTGGCGCGGATTCACCGCAGACAAAGGGATCACCAGCATAGTGAGGATCGGAATACACACCACCATAGAGATTCGCCATTGCAGCTCAGCTTGTGCTTCTGGATTGGGGTTGTGAAGTAAATCTAGGGTGGGCATCGCCTCCCAATCGCGTTTTTTTCGTTTGGCTTCGCGTTGACCAATCAAGCCATCGTATTCTTCAAACTGAGTGATCATATACTGCAGTTGGGTCGGCACACCTTCGTATCGCGTACCGTCATACATGGCGATGATCTGGCGTCCATCGGAAAGCTCTTTGACTTCTCCCGCGTTGGCAAACATCACGCTTGGCATAATGGCGTTTTTTTCTTCCACTTGGGCGACAAAAACATTGGTCAGCTTCTTATCACTGATATCATCGACAAAGATCACTGCAGAGCCATCAGGAGAACTTTGGAATTGGCCGGTTTTGAGCAAATCGACACTGTTTTCTGCCGACACATTTTCGATAATTTGTTCCACTCTATCTTGCGACCAAGGCGATAACCACAAAGCGTTAAACGCAGCGACACCGGCCGTAATCAAACCGAGATACAACGCAGCCTGCACCAAAAACTTATTGCCTATCCCGGTGGCATTCATCACGACAATTTCACTTTCAGCGTATAAACGGCCAAACGTCACCAAAATGCCAATAAATAGACTCAAAGGCAGCATTAACAAGCCCATTGCTGGCATATTAAGTCCAACAATAGAGAGAATTAAGTCAGCGGGAATATCACCATCGGACGCATCCGCGAGCACACTGATAAACTTTTGGCTTAAAAAGACCAAAAAAAGCACAAAAAAGATGGCAAACTGGCTCTTAAATGTTTCTCTGATCAAATATCTAACAATAATCACGCGCAAATTACCTTTATAAAAACTTGTTTTTTTGGTCGAATCACTATAATTTTCCGGTAAACCTTATATTTTTTTATACTATGATGACCAGACAGCCGCTGCATTTATGAAGTTAACTATAGAGTAACATTCAACAAGTAAGCGGTCATTATCTAACATTGAGAATGTTTTGTCTTCAGGATGTAGGAGTACGCATGGAGTTCAGTGTAAAAAGTGGTAGCCCGGAGAAACAACGCAGCGCGTGTATCGTTGTCGGTGTTTTCGAACCACGCCGTCTTTCCCCCGTTGCCGAGCAACTCGATAAAATCAGTGACGGTTATTTAAGTTCACTGCTCCGCCGTGGTGATCTCGAAGGAAAACCCGGCCAAGTTTTGTTGTTACACCAAGTACCCGGTGTTCTTTCAGAACGCGTATTATTGGTTGGCTGTGGTAAAGAACGCGAACTTGGCGAACGTCAGTACAAAGAAATCATCCAAAAAACCATTAACACCCTCAATGAAACCGGCTCAATGGAAGCAGTCTGCTTCCTCACCGAATTGCATGTCAAAGGCCGTGATACCTACTGGAAAGTACGTCAAGCCGTTGAAGCGACTAATGACGGCCTCTACACGTTTGACCAGTTTAAAAGCAACAAGCCAGAACTTCGCCGCCCATTGCGTAAGTTGGTCTTTAACGTCCCAACTCGTCGCGAACTGAATCTGGGAGAGAAAGCGATCAACCACGGTTTGGCTATTGCTTCTGGGGTCAGTGCTTGTAAAGATTTGGGCAACATGCCCCCCAACATTGCCAACCCGGCCTATCTCGCCTCCCAAGCCCGCCGCTTAGCCGATGACTACGATACCATCAGCACCAAAATCATTGGCGAGCAAGAGATGGAAAAACTCGGCATGCACTCTTATCTTGCGGTCAGTCGCGGTTCCAAAAACGAAGCCATGATGTCACTGATCGAGTACCGAGGTAACCCAGACCAAGATGCTAAACCCATCGTATTAGTCGGCAAAGGGCTCACTTTTGACTCTGGCGGCATTTCTCTCAAACCAGGCGAAGGCATGGATGAAATGAAATACGACATGTGTGGTGCCGCTTCAGTATTTGGCACCATGGCCGCCTTAGCTAAACTCAATTTACCGATTAACGTGGTTGGTGTGTTAGCGGGCTGTGAAAATATGCCCGGCAGCAATGCCTACCGACCTGGTGATATCTTAACGACCATGTCTGGTCAAACCGTTGAGGTGCTCAACACTGATGCAGAAGGCCGATTAGTACTGTGCGATACCTTAACCTATGTCGAACGCTTTGAGCCTGAATGTGTCATTGATGTCGCGACCCTAACCGGAGCCTGTATTATCGCTTTGGGCCATCACATCAGTGGCTTGGTCTCGAATCACAACCCATTGGCACACGAGTTGGTCAACGCCTCTGAACAAGCCAGTGATCGCGCTTGGCGTTTGCCGATGATTGATGAGTTTCACGAGCAACTGCGCAGCCCGTTTGCCGATATGGCCAATATTGGTGGCCGCCCCGCCGGCACAATTACAGCGGGTTGTTTCTTATCACGCTTTGCCAAAAAGTACAACTGGGCACACCTTGACATTGCCGGTACCGCGTGGCGCTCTGGGGCTGCAAAAGGCTCAACCGGCCGCCCCGTTTCCATGTTAGTCCAGTTTTTACTTAACCGCAGTGGTCAATATCGCGAAGAGTAATCGCCCGCAATCCAAGCCACGAGCAGCCGGGTCAATGCTGAATGACAAAGCCCGGTTTCTCGTCACTTGATAAGAGCAAACCATGGCCACAGCAACCTTTTATCTCATCTCGGAAAACAGCCCCCAAGCCAGCCAATCCGGCTGGTTTGACTATGTGGTGTACCTCAGTCGTCATTTTGTTCACCAAGGGGCGAAACTCTATCTACACTGCCATGACCAAGCGCAAGCCGAAGCCTTGGCCGAAGTGTTTTTTCAAATCGATGGCGAAGCATACCTCGCTCATCACCTTGCCGGCGAGGGACCAAAGTACGGCACGGCGATCGAAATTGGTCACCCGCAAACCAAACCACTGTGGAATCGGCAACTGCTAATAAACTTGGCCAATCAACAGACAACCTTTGCGCACAAGTTTGCCGAAGTGGTAGACTTCGTGCCTTGCGAAGAAAAAGCCAAGCAACTGGCTCGCGAAAGATATAAACTGTATCGACAGGCGGGCTTTGCCATGCAAACGGTCGAGATTTCACTCCCGTAATGGCAATCGCTATCCGTAAACAATCAAAATGAATACCGTTAAGCAGATCTTGTACGGCCAATTCGGTATAATGATTGAACGATTATTTTTCACCATCAACGTATCCATTTAAGAGCGCTATGGAAAAGACATACAACCCCACTTCAATTGAACAAGCCCTATATCAAGCTTGGGAAGAAAAAGGCTACTTCAAGCCACACGGTGACACCAGTAAAGAATCTTACAGCATCATGATCCCGCCGCCGAATGTCACTGGCAGCCTGCACATGGGTCACGCTTTCCAAGACACCATTATGGATACTTTGATTCGCTGCCAACGCATGAAAGGCAAAAATACCTTGTGGCAAGTGGGTACTGACCACGCAGGTATCGCCACTCAAATGGTTGTTGAGCGCAAAATCGCTGCCGAAGAAGGCAAAACCAAACACGATTACGGTCGCGATGCCTTTATCGATAAAATCTGGGAATGGAAAAACGAATCGGGTGGTAACATTACCCAGCAGTTACGTCGCCTCGGTGCATCTGTTGATTGGGATCGCGAGCGTTTTACCATGGATGACGGCCTGTCTAATGCGGTCCAAGAAGTCTTTGTTCGCCTTTATGAAGAAGACTTGATCTATCGCGGCAAGCGCCTGGTCAACTGGGATCCTAAGTTGCACACGGCGATCTCTGATCTCGAAGTAGAAAACAAAGATAAGAAGGGCTATATGTGGCACTTCCGTTATCCTTTGGCCGACGGCGTAAAAACCGCGGAAGGCAAAGATTACATTGTGGTTGCCACCACCCGCCCAGAAACCATGCTCGGCGATACTGGGGTCGCGGTAAACCCAGAAGATCCTCGCTACCAAGCATTGATCGGCAAAGAGATCCTTTTGCCTATCGTCAATCGTCGGATCCCTATCGTTGGCGATGAACACGCTGACATGGAAAAAGGCACTGGCTGTGTAAAGATCACCCCAGCTCATGACTTTAACGACTACGAAGTTGGTAAACGTCATCAGTTGCCTATGATCAACATCTTGACGTTTGACGCAAACATTCGCGACGCGGCAGAAGTGTTTACCACCAACGGTGAACCGAGCGATGCTTACAGCACCGACATTCCTGAGCAGTATCAAGGTTTAGAGCGCTTTGCTGCTCGTAAAGCCATCGTGGCAGAATTTGATGCCTTGGGTTTGCTAGAAGAAATTAAAGATCACGATTTAACCGTGCCTTACGGCGATCGCGGCGGCGTGGTGATTGAGCCTATGCTGACCGACCAATGGTACGTGCGCACCGCTCCTCTTGCTCAAGTTGCGACGCAAGCCGTAGAAGACGGTGAAATCCAATTTGTACCAAAACAGTATGAGAATATGTATTTCTCTTGGATGCGCGATATCCAAGACTGGTGTATTTCACGCCAATTGTGGTGGGGACACCGCATCCCAGCTTGGTACGATAATCAAGGCAACGTCTACGTTGGACGCAGCGAAGAAGAAGTCCGTGCGAAACACGGCCTTGAAACGGTAATTGAATTGCGCCGCGATGATGACGTTCTCGACACTTGGTTCTCTTCTGCGTTGTGGACCTTTGGCACTCAAGGTTGGCCAGAGAAAACACCGGATCTCGCCACCTTCCACCCTTCTGACGTTTTGGTCACGGGCTTTGACATCATCTTCTTCTGGGTTGCGCGCATGATCATGATGACCATGCACTTTATCAAAGACGACAATGGCAAGCCGCAAGTACCGTTTAAAACCGTTTACGTAACCGGACTCATTCGCGATGAAAACGGCGACAAAATGTCGAAGTCTAAAGGCAACGTACTCGACCCTATCGACATGATTGACGGTATCGATCTCGAATCGCTCGTAACCAAGCGTACGGGCAATATGATGCAGCCACAATTGGCGAAGAAAATCGAGAAAAACACGCGTAAAACCTTTGAAAATGGCATTGAAGCGTTTGGTACTGATGCACTGCGCTTTACCTTAGCCGCGATGGCCTCAACCGGTCGCGATATCAACTGGGATATGAAGCGCCTAGAGGGTTACCGCAACTTCTGCAACAAATTGTGGAACGCGAGTCGCTATGTACTCATGAATACCGAAGAGCAAGATTGCGGCTTTAACGGTGGTGAGCTTGAGTACTCTCTGGCCGACAAATGGATTGAGTCGCAATTCGAGCTAGCCGCGAAGTCATTCAATGAGCACATTGATAATTTCCGTCTCGATATGGCCGCCAATACGTTGTATGAGTTTATCTGGAACCAATTCTGTGACTGGTACCTAGAATTGACTAAACCGGTACTGTGGAAAGGAAGCGAGGCTCAGCAACGCGCAACGCGCCGTACTCTTATCACGGTACTGGAAAAAACCTTGCGCCTTGCCCACCCGGTATTGCCATACATCACGGAAACCATTTGGCAAAGTGTCAAACCTCTGATTGACGGCGTTGACGGCGATACCATTATGTTACAGGCCTTGCCGCAATACGACGAAAGTAATTTCCACCCAGAAGCATTAAGCGACATCGAATGGGTTAAAAGCTTTATCACTAGCATTCGTAACTTGCGCGCAGAGTACGACATCAACCCAGGTAAGCCATTAGAAGTGATGCTCAAAGCCGCAAACGAGCAAGATGCAGCGCGCTTGACTGCCTGTCAGACAGTGCTGACGTCACTGGCAAAACTCGACAGTGTCCGCTTATTGGCTGGCGAAGAGGATACCCCAGCTTGTGCATCGGCGCTGGTGGGCAAATCTGAATTGCTGATCCCAATGGCTGGTTTGATTGATAAAACCGCCGAGTTGGCCCGTCTTGATAAAGAAATCGAGAAAACTCAAGGTGAAATCAAACGCATTGAAGGCAAATTGAATAACCAAGGTTTCGTGGCGAAAGCCCCTGAAGCCGTGGTCGCCAAAGAGCGTGAAAAGCTAGAAAGCTACCAAGAGACACTGGTTAAGTTACAAGAGCAAAAAGTCACCATTGCCGCCTTGTAATCACTCGTTGATCACAACCTAATGACACAGCCTGCCAAACTCAGTTTGGCAGGCTTTTTTGTTTCTACTCCTGTCATCCATGGTTTTTTCCGAGCAGCGCACTTATACCAATCTAACTCAATAACACTTGCCCGTCATTGAGCGACCTTGCTATGAATGTAATACAACGTCAAGACGATTGACTCCTTGGTATGAACCAATAAAATCAAAAGTGAGGTGAGACCACCTTATTTGGAGTTCAACGAGATTTGTCTTACTAGGAGATCATGTGATGAAAAAAATGACATATCTTGCCATATTAGCAGCAACGGTTGCGCTGTTAACCGGTTGTGTCGGCCCTCGAGGACCAGGCTGGCCAGGCCCTCGCCCGTTTGCAAATATCACGATTGCGCTTCCCGCCCCGGCCGTGGTTATGGCACCAGGCCCAAGAAGGCCCTAACTGAGGATACCATCACTCGCTTGTACATTGCTGCTGGGATGCTGTATTTAATAACAACCACAAAGGGGCCGCTCCCTCGTCATATGTGTGCCAGCAGCTGAGTCGGTCAATCCACTGCCTATTGGTTGCAAACAACAGTCACTATCTTATAGCCATTCGTTATTGAACAAACCTTGATGCTCAACACCCCCCTCATTAAGCTGCGACATCGATCACATGTTGACTTACTTTTGAGATAGTTTATGAACGTCAAAGAACACTTCAGCGGGGCTTTTTTACTGTTATTCAGCCTCGTCCTCGGCAGCCTGTTACTCAACCCAGAGATCTTTTTTCGTCTGCTGATAGGCTTGGGGTTAGGCTATGCATTGACCCGCTCTTCGATTGGCTTTGCCGGTAGTGTGAATCGCGCCTATCGCGCAGGAACAACCAAATTGCTGCGCGCCTTAATGTTGATGTTTACCCTAGCGGCAATCACAACCAGCGCTTTTCTCTACAACCACAACCCACACGAGATGGGGCTGTGGATAAACCCAATTAATGCCGGATTATTAGTTGGTGGCTTGCTGTTTGGTTTTGGTATGTCATTTGCCAGTTGCTGTGCCTCTGGGGTACTGACCTATTTTTCAAGCAGTTTAATGAGACCCACTTTGGTCTTGCTGAGCTTTGGTGCTGGCGTCTTTTTGGGCTTCCCTTTACAAGCAGAAAAAAGTTGGATTCAAGAAACTTGGATCTCTTCTGCAAGCTACCAAGGAAAAGGGGTCTTTCTACCCGATTTATTTGCCACAACCCCACTCGATGGCTACCTAGGCGCGATTCTCCTCACCGTCACTTTTGCCAGCCTAGTGGTCTGGTTTGCACATCGCTACGAACGCCGACGCCGTTTACAGAACACTTATATCGGCAACGTGGCAGAAAAAGAACAAGCAGAAAATACACCACATGATTTTGCTGCCTATCCGTTTTTTAGCGTTGAAACTTATCAAGCATTATTTGTCCGTCGTTGGTCACTGACCACAGGTGTGGCTGTGATCGTGATTTTATTTACCTTATTAATGGGAGTAACAGGTTCTGGATGGGGCGCTTCGACCCCATTTGGGCTCTGGTTTGGCCGCTTACTGATTGCTACAGGTATTGACCCAAGTCTGATTGCTGAGTTTACTCACCGCCCAGAGCAAGTCTTTACCATGCCCTTTTTTGAGCACCCTGTGAATGTGCAAAATATCGGTATCATGCTCGGCTCTATTATTTGCTTACTGCTATCAGGACGTTTTTTTTCGGGGATATCTCGCCTGAGACTGTCAGGAAAAGAATCCAGCATGTTGATTGTCGCGGGGTTATCGATGGGGATTGGTACCCGCTTAGCGAATGGGTGTAATGTCGGCGCCTTATTTACACCCATTGCCAACTTCTCGCTATCGGGTTGGATTTTCTTGGTCGTCATGATTGCCGGTGGTGTATTGGGTAACCAGTTAGGTAAACGACTCAGCTAATAAATGCGGTGAGAAACGAGAGCCAAAACCAAACCGTTTTTCACCGTCATTTTCAGCTAATCACAGTACCTGAGGCCGAGTTTGGCCCAATGCATTCTCTTCCAGTAGCAAAGTAAAGTCGTTAAGGGGAATAGGACGAGAATAAAAATACCCTTGAGCGTAATCGCACTCTTCATTGAGCAAATAATTCGATTGCTCTATCTCTTCAACGCCTTCGGCGACCACTTTAATATCTAACTTTTTGGCCATATTGATAATCGCAGAGCACAGCGCCTGGGAGTGTTGATCTGTGGTGATGTCATTGACAAAGCTGCGATCGATTTTAATTCCATCAATATTAAAATCGAGTAAATAGCCCAATGATGAGTAACCCGTTCCAAAATCATCCAGCCAAATTTCGATGCCTAACGCTCTTATTTTGTCTAAATTTTCTTTCGCGGTTTGCCTATCTTGCATTAACAAGGTTTCCGTCACTTCTACGTGAAAACACTGAGGAGGCAGTTGATAGGTAATTAATTGGCGACTCAACAAATGGGCGATACTGTTGCCATACAATTGTTTAGCCGACACATTTAACGCCAGATGGAAATCCTCATTGGCACAAAAACCATATATTTGATACATGTCCTTAGCCACTTGTTTAACTATCCACTCACCTAACGGAATGATCATTCCCGTTGATTCTGCGATCTTAATAAATACATCAGGGGAAATGAACCCACGCGTGGGGTGAATCCAACGGATCAGGGCTTCGGCGCCAATAATGCGACCACTACTCAACTCAATTTTTGGCTGATAATACATATGAAAGGCTGAGAAATCTTCGATTGCCAAGCGCAATTCTTTTTCCAATTCATTTCGGTAAATCATCTCTTTTTCCATTTCTTCATTGAAAAAACAGAACTGCCCTTTACCGCTATTTTTAGCGCTGTACATAGCAATATCAGCATGCTTTACCAATTGCTCAGCATTTTGCCCAGCCTGAGGGTACAAAGCAATACCAATACTGGCACCGACCACCACAGACTCATTACTTTTTTCTAACCAAATTGGCTTTGATAATGTTGAAATTAACTGTTGAGCAAGATTTGATACAATAACATGTTCAGTTTGACCGATTCCTTGGCGATTAAAAGGTTCTAGGTTAGGTAAACACATCAAAAATTCATCACCCCCGACTCGAGAAATAAAATAAGACGCTTGGTCTCGGTGTGAGTTTACCCGCTTTTCAACCTCGGCTTTAATACTATTGGCTACCGAACACAATAACTCATCACCCGCACTGTGACCCAAGTTATCATTGATCCCCTTAAACTCATCTAAATCGATAAATAAGACCGCAAAAGACCGATTGTATTTTAGGCCGTGATCGATTCGTTTATTGAGAAAATCCATAAATTGAGCACGATTTGGCAGCCGTTTAAGTACGTCGTGATAGGCCAAAAACTCAATCGCTTCGGTGCGTTCTTTTAAGTTTTTATCCATATGATTAAAAGAGTGGGCCAAAGTGCCTAATTCGTCATTGCGTTGAATGTCGTTGTCGATACCGTGTTGGCCAAGACCAATGCGGTTAGCGTGTCGAACTAACTGCTCAATCGGCCTTACAATGCCATTTGAAAGGACTAATGCTAGTGTCAAGCTCATCAAAAAGAGTAAAATCGCAATACCAAAAAACAGCTTGGCACTGGAGGTGGTACTGGTCTCATGCGTGGTTTCGATAATAGTTTGGTTTTGGTGTATGTTTTGATACACCTCATCAAGGGAGTACTCTAATAACAATCCACCGAGTACATCATGGCCCAAAATAAGAGGGCAAGCCATAATGAGAGTTTTCCCTTCGATGGCGGTAAAAACCACGCGCTGATTTAACACCGCATCTATCAGATCAGCATGTTGGACCGGCTCACCGTACACCAAAATACCTTCACTGCCATCGTGAAAAATGTTGCCCTGTGAGTCGAACACTTGGATCTTGGTTAAATTTTCATTATTTAAGGCCGGCTCAAGTAAAGCTTGCACCCCCGTTAAATCGTAACGGTAAAAAGGGTTTATTAACGCATCCGACAGGTAAGCCATCAACTGCTCAACCTGGATTTGGGCATTATTGATTAAACTTTGACTGATATTTTCACTGGTTTTTTCGACAATATCTTGGGTGTAATAGTCAGAAACTCGCTGTTGTGTATAAACCAACACTCCTAGTGTTAACATGACAAGAAATACACTGCCTGAAACTACCTTAGCTTTTAATCTCATATTTCTTGCCTTTATCTCAATCCATCAACGAGACAGCGTGGACTCAATCAGTTGCTTTTGCTCTTTTGCTCGCAAAACTGCAGCATTGATATCGTCGGTTATCGGATCAAATTTGAGGGTTTTTTTGTAACGGTGCAAAGCCGTTTTCCCTGGCTCATTTTGGTCTGCATCAAACAGAGCTTGAGACAGCTTTTGTCTCTTTTGTACTGACATTTTTGACGAGACCAACATTAACGAACGAGGCATACTTTGACTTTGGTGAAAAATCATCATGTCTTTTTTGACCGCCTCAGGAATTTCTTTGTGCCAATCGATATCGCTAAAGGCTGCAGAAGCGACGAGGCCACGATGTACCCAAGCCATCATGTTCTTTTCGCCTCCTGAGTTGGAAAAGTCATCTGAAAAGAAATAGCCGATTTTTCCAGCTTGAGGTTTTTCCCTCGGAGAACTCAATTCTTGCAAACGATAGCCTTGTGACAGTAAGAGACTAGCGGGTACTAAAAATGAGCTTGACGAACCACGGTCTTCAAACACGATGGTCTTACCGACCAGATCAGAAAAGCTTTTTATACCCGATTTTTTCGAGGTAAAAAAGACACTTGAGTATTCGCCAACACCACTTTTCCAACGTCTAGCAATCAGTTTGACATTGGCCTTGTCGATCATTACTGATGCGGCAAATACGGTTTCAGAGACCAAATCAACTTCGCCACTTTTCAACCATGATGTCATCTGTTCTATGTCTTTAGCGACCACCACTTGGGCTTCCTTGATACCCAAAGAAGATAGTTGACTGGCGACGTAATCGGCAAACACTTGAGTGCGTTTAACGGCCTTTTGTGGATTACTGCTGATGGTACCGACAACCAATGTCTGTTGACGTGAAGAAGGATTAACATGATCTGCCGACACGGGCCGAAAGCTTAAAAAAACAAAACCCAACACAATGCCACACAACCACTGCTTCTTTAAATAACGCATCATTGTCTCAGCTATTTTTTGTCTATTGATAAGATAAGTTTTGCTTACAATTGAAAATAGTCAATTTTTCCCTTGCCAAGGGTAAAGCTAACTCACAATTTAATTTCGGCACCACATTGGTAACATAGAAAAACTCGAAACGCGTCTACAAAACCGCGACATAATTAACAAATTTTCAACATACTCTATTTGTCAGCATCAAATTTGCGCTCAAGTTCAAACTTAAAGGTGCGTTACTGTGCGATAGTTTTTTTGATTTGTTTTTGATAGTTCTTGTACCAACCATACTCAACAATCGATCACTGAGCACGATTTCCGCTTTGGAGGATGCCATCATGACAAAACCCAAGCTGCAACTTTCTTTAGACACCGATGACCTTCGCCGTGCATTAGCGCAGTTATCTTATATTGCCGAACATGTCGACATCATCAAAATTGGCCCTATATTGGCCCTCTCACAAGGCATGGCTTGTGTCCGAGCGATTCACCAGCTTTACCCGCAGCACACCTTGGTCTTTGATGTCAAAATGACCGATGCCAGCCATATTTTAACTCGTATGGCGATGGAAGCGGGCGCACTGTGGGTGACGCTCAGCTCCGCCGCTCACCCAGAAACCATCCGCGCAGCCAAAGAAGTCGCCATACAACTCAACGGCGATGTACAAATTGAGCTCAACGGTCATTGGACTTGGCAAGATATTGAAGCTTGGCGTTATATGGGCATCAATCAAGTGATTTACCACCTGTCAATCAATGCTGAGCTTGCTGGACAAACGTGGCAAGAGCGAGATTTTCAGAGCATTAAACGCTTAATTGACTTAGGTCTCGACGTCTCAGTCAATGGTGGGGTGAAACCCGATAATGTCAGCATGTTTAAAAATCTTGACATCAAAACCCTGATCATTGGCCGGTCATTATTACAAGACGGAGGACAAATGTTAGCCGAAGCGTTTCATCGTGAGTTAGACATGTATTGGTAGCAATCTGTGTGAATAGCAATGTAAATGGATAACTGTGTATTAGTGACCCATTCGTGACTATAGGAATGTCAAACACCGTGAGTCTTAATCACCAAAAGCCATCACACAAAGTGATGGCTTTTGTCTGGTACTTGTATCCTTGATTAGCGAGAACTCGATTGGCCTTTTAACAAAGCAACAAACTCGGATTTAGGCATCGGCTTAGCACAATAAAACCCTTGCAGTTCAATATTTTCTCGGTTTTCAAAGTATTGAGCTTGAGAGGCTTGCTCTACTCCAACCGCGACCACTGAACACGCCATGGCTTGCGCAATATGAATACTGGCTTCGACTAACGGCACGCTGTTTTGTTCACCTTCAATTTGCTGGGTAATACTCAAATCCATTTTAAGACGGTCAAACAAATCCGCCGGCAAATGAGAAAAGTTTGACGCGCCCAAACCAAATTGATCCAGTGCGATTTTGTAGCCGAGCGAATGCAACATCGCAATAGTCTTAAAGTGCGGATCACACTGTGCAATCGCTTGTTCGGTGATTTCCAAACACAATTGATGTGAAATCGCTCGGTTATCTTCCAATGCTCTTAAAAAGCGTTTACTGCCAAGCGCTTGGCTAGAGACATTCATCGTCACCATGGTTAAATGATTACCGTGCTGACGAATAAACGCCATGTTTTGTTTCAACACCCATAGATCTAACGTTTTAAGTACATTGTAATGCTCAGCTGCCGCCATAAAATCGCTTGGCATTTCCATACCATTGTCAGGGTCTTGACGGCGTAATAAAGACTCGGCACCGATAATTGTCTGCCCATTATTGTCAAAAATCGGCTGGTAGTACAATTGGAAGATCCCTTGCTCAAGTGATTTGAGCAGCGCATTTTTCTCGCTGTGCAACAGCTTAATTTCCGTATTCATTTGTCCAGAATAAAACTGACAGTGGCCACCACCGGCTTTTTTGGCACGATACATAGTGACATCAGCCAGTTGCACCAATTTTTCTTGGTTTTGTGCGTCATCAGGATAAGTCGCAATACCTATACTGGAATTGATTTGATAGCTCTCTTCTTGCCACTCTATCGGTTGTGCGATCGCTTCAATGACTTTATTTGCCACCATTTCTGGGTATTGCACCCCCGGCTGGTGATTGATCGCAATAATGAACTCATCCCCACCAAATCGGGCAACGGTATCACTGGCACGGACCAAACTCTTCAAGCGCTGGGCAATGGTGATTAATACCTGATCACCGGCATCATGGCCTTGCTGATCATTAATCGATTTGAAGCCATCGAGATCGACAAACAAGAGCGAAGTATGGCGATGCTCTCGCTCTGCTAATTTAAACAACTGATCCAAACGATCTTTAAGCAGAGTACGGTTAGGCAATTGGGTGAGCGAGTCAAAATGTGATTGCTCAAAAATTAACTGCCGTGCCGCTACCTGATCGGTAATGTCCTGAATAATG
>JBFGYW010000031.1:0-23949 GCA_041587235.1 Vibrio sp. | reverse complement strand
TATAAAATAAAATTATTAAAAACATTAGTTTATAATTAATTTATTTTGATTTCATACTGTCGAAGTCGGTGTAAAAGACAATGTGTTAACTAGTGGTGATATATTTTATTACAAATTCATTTTTACTGTGAATGCATATTCTCAAAATCGGTCAATACAAAATTCAAATTGGCACGAATTTTGTATTTATCCGTGCCATTGCTGTAATAATCAAAATTTTCTGGGGTGACAAGGTCGGGTACCTGGTAGGTCAACATATTTGCGGCGAGCGCGGCTTTAACGCCGTTGTTTGAGTCTTCTAACGCAATACATTGTTCTGGTGGGATTTGCAGTCGCGAGGCGGCCAATTGGTAGATCTCTGGATCGGGCTTGCCGTGGGTCACTTCACAGCCGGTTGTAATGTGATCAAAGAACGGGGTGAGCTCGGCCAAAGTCAACTTTTTTTCGGCTACGCTGCGGTCGGAGCTAGTGGCGACGGCGGTAGGGATGCGGTGCGTTTTCAACCATGTTAGCAGTGACAATACGCCCGGTTTTTTATCGATAGCCGTGGTGCTGATGATGCGATAGTAATCTTGCCTCCACGTTTGGTGGAGTAAATCATAATCTAAATGTTCACCGTAACCTTCAATGAGTTTGGCGCGTATCGTTGTCGCGTTACAACCAATAATACTCAAGTATAGGGGTTTTAAAAAAGGGACCCCAATCTTATGGCAAGCTTGCTCAAAAACCTTTAGACACAAGGCCTCAGTATCGAGAAGCAATCCATCCATATCAAATATAACCGCTCTAACCTTCATTAATCTTCCCTATTTAGCCAACATTTATCTTTACCAGTTATGATTGTTTCATAGTGCTCCTAGGATGAAAACCATTTACCATAGTCTGCTAGGCAATGACCACAGTGGTGGTGACTTTCTGTGTCTCGTTAGGATGGGTGCCGGCTTAAAATGAGCCTAATGGGGGCTTTGTGGTTTACTCTACGCGATGGATGCGTGTCGAAAGAAGATAAAAGTAATAGGTTGCTAAATATGTGGATGGAAGGTTTTGGTCAAGTCGTCGATTTTTTTGCCCAACAAAAAGCGTTGTTTACCGGGTTGTTGGTCCTTTTTTTGTGGGGGGTACGCAAGGGGCTATTGGCGTGGATTCGGGGGCAAGGGGCATTTATTAATGAAAAGCAACGCAGTTGGATGTCGTGGACAAAAAATGGCATTTTTGCTTTATTAGTCTTGAGCTTATTTTTGTTGTGGAAATCTGAAATCAGTCAATTTGCTTTGTCTGTGACGGCAATTGCCGTAGCGATTGTGGTGGCGTCAAAAGAAATTATTTTGTGTTTTACCGGCTCAATTCAAAGAGCGAGCTCGCGTTCTTTTCGCGTTGGGGATTGGATCGAAGTGGGCAATTTGTGTGGTGAAGTGATCGAACACAATTTGATGGCCACCGTGATTCAAGAGATTGATTTGCACCACGGCCAGTACCACTTTAATGGTAAAACAGCCACCTTGCCAAATAGCTTGTTTTTTACTCATCCAGTGAAAAACTTAAATTTCATGAAGCGTTATGTATTCCATAACTTCACCATTACCGTAACCGACTTTGTGAATTTGTATTTAGTGGTGCCCAATATTATGGCGAGTATACACGAGCACTGCCACTCTTTTCACGAAATCGCCAAGCGTTATAACAGCATGATTGAAAAACACGCAGGTGTCGATTTGCCGAGCTCTGAACCTCATGTTCACATTCAAAGTACGTTAACCGGTGAGCAGTTAGTCAAGATCATGATTTTTTGCCCAACTGAGCAGGCGACGCTGTTAGAGCAACAAATACGGGCCGATTTTATGGAGATCTATCATCAGAAATACCCATCAGAGCGTCAATTGTAAGTGATTTTGCTTATCTTTTAATCAAGTTGGGTTTTCTGTCGTACAATAAATGACCGCACGTTACAGTGTGAGGTGTAAGTCACTAAAAAGTCATATAAAACTGCTTACAATGCTTTCACTATAAGAGGAATCATCGCAAGGAGTTGCTGATGGGAATGGAAAGATTATCCGCAAGTCAACTGTATTCAGTGGCGAAGCTTGAACAACTATCGTGTAAGTCCACCAAAGAATTGCAACCAATCGATGATATTGTCGGTCAAGACCGCGCTAAAAAAGCGGTTGAGTTTGCCATGTCGATTAAAGAAAAGGGCTATAACATCTTCGCTATTGGCGAAAATGGCCTAGGTAAACGCACCATGGTGTTGCGTTATCTACAGCGCCATCAACACGATGAAAACGCCTTGTTTGATTGGTGTTATGTGGCCAACTTTACCGATATCCGAATTCCTAAGGTCTTAAAGTTACCCAGAGGCGTCGCCGCCGAATTTAAAGTCGATATGGAGGCGATGATCAAAAAGTTAGTCAATGCGATTCCACTCGCGTTTGACAACGAGCTCTACTATGGCCGTGCCGATAAACTCAAAAACCAACTGGCCCAAAAGCAACAAAGTGAATTAGAAAAGATCACTCAAGAAGCGAAAGAAAGTGGCATCAGTCTTACGATTACCCCACAAGGGGATTACCAATTTGTTGCTCTGACTTCAGACAATGAGCAGCATACGGAAGAGAGCTTTGACGCACTCAGTCCAGAAGAGCAAGACTACTTTGACCAAACGATTGGTGAACTTGAAGTGAAGTTGCGCGGCATGGCGCGCGAACTTACGGAAATGGAACAAAGTTACAGCGACAAAATTAAAAAGTTAAATGATGAGGTGACCAAGGGCGTCATTGATCATGTGATCAAGTCGCTGAAAGAAAAGTACCGCTCCTACGGTGAGCTCAAGCAGTATATCAGTGAGCTGCGCAAAGACATTATCGACAATGTGGCGGTGTTTATTGAAGAAAGCAATGAACAAGGTGAAATTGCCACGGCCGCCCTCGATAATAACCTACCGCGCCGTTATAAAGTTAACGTGCTTGTCAGTCATCAAAATAACGAAATGCCGGTTGTTGTCGAAGAGTCGCCCAATTACCACAGCTTATTTGGCTACATTGAAACCGCCACGTTTAAAGGTACGGTCTTTACCGACTTTTCCTTGATCCGCCGAGGCAGTTTGCACAAGGCAAATGGCGGGGTATTGTTAATGGACGCGCAAAAAGTACTCGAGCAGCCTTATGTCTGGGATGGCTTAAAGCGCGCTCTGCGTTCGCGTCAATTGAGCTTTACGTCTTTGGAAAAAGAAGTCTCTTTAAGTGGCTCTGTGTCGCTTGATCCTGAACCGATTCCCTTAGATGTCAAAATCATCCTCTTTGGCGACTATCGCACCTATCAACTGTTGCAACACTACGATGCGGAGTTTGGCGAGTTGTTCCGTGTGACCGCTGATTTTGAAGATGAAATGCCGCGCAATGGCGAATCTGAGTGGCAATACGCTCGTTTTATTTCCAGCATTGTTCATGACAATGGATTGTTACATTGCGATAAAAAAGCCATCGCACGCATCATTGAATACAGTTCACGCTTAGCCGGTGACCAAGATAAAATCTCTTTGTATTCTGCGACGATTGCTAATTTATTGCGCGAAGCGAATTACGTTGCACGCCAGGCCAATTCCAATATGATTCGCATGGGTCATGTGCAAGAAGCGCTAGACAATCAAGAGTTAAGAGCCAACCGGTTACAACAAAACGTCATGGAGACCTTTACTAAGGGCACGACCTTGATCCGCACTCAAGGTGAAGCGATTGGTCAAGTGAATGCCTTGTCGGTACTGCAAACCACCGATCATATGTTTGGTGCACCTAACCGAATTACTGCCGCGACGTCTTATGGTCACGGTGAAGTGATCGACATCGAACGCAGTGTTGATTTAGGCGGTAGTATTCACTCTAAAGGAGTGATGATCTTAACCGCGTACCTTTCTTCGGTGTTTGGCAAAACGGCGAAGGTTCCACTCTCTACCACCATCACCTTTGAACAATCTTATGGCGGCGTAGATGGTGACAGTGCCAGTATGGCGGAATACTGCGCGGTGGTCTCGGCTTTTGCCAAGTTGCCTAATCGCCAAGATATTGCCATCACCGGCTCGATGAACCAATTTGGTGAAGCGCAACCGATAGGCGGCGTCAACGAAAAAATCGAAGGCTTCTTTGACGTCTGTAAAATCAAAGGTCGTCACGCTCAACAAGGGGTGATTATTCCAAAATCAAACCAGCACAACCTCATGCTGCGCCAAGATGTTGTTCAGGCCGTAGAGAAAGGGGAGTTCCACATTTGGGCCATCGATCATGTCAATGAAGCACTGAGTATGTTTATGGGTAAAGATGCTGGGGAAATGAACAGCGAAGGCGTTTACCCAACGGAGACGATTTTGGGGATTGCGCAATCGCGCTTAAATGCTTTGCGCCGTTAACGCACTAGGGTATTAAATGCTATAACCGCCGTGAGCGATCACGGCGGTTTTTTTGTTTTGGCCCTTAGCTTAAGGGGAGTTTGCTTGCCAGGCGCTTCATCATGACTTGACCGAATTCATCAAAAGCGACGCCAATTTTGGCATAGTGCACTGAGCGCTGGGTATTACACACGCTGCCGCTTAACGTCACCAAGGTTCTGCCCTTTGTGCCGTTTGGTAAAATATCGATTTGTAGATGGTCACCCACGGCAAAATTGCGACTCATCGGTGCGGTTAACAAGCGACAGCCCCCTTTAGAGAGGTCGCGCACTTCACATTCGGTTTTATAATCGCCACAGCGGACTCGGCCGATGAGTTGCACTTCCACGCGCGCCTCTTGTCTTAATTGTGCGACTTGCATATGACTGGGTAAAGCCAGTGCCAGTAATTTGAGTGGGTGCTGAGTGCTTATCTCCACTTTGGACTGAAAGGAAATCAATGCCCCTTCTCCATGTGGTGAAATGGCACGGACTTTGACGCGAAAACCTTCTTGTAAAAACAAGTGTTTATCCGAAAAAGATAGGTTGGGCTCTTCAATGAGAATATACTGGTGATCGTAGCAGCCTAAAAAACGGCTCTGAGTTTGACAACTGTCGCCAATCGGTGGGCATAATTCTAGCTCTATGTTCGAGCTGTGCTCAAGCATGGCTAAGGCGTCGGTGCTATTGAGGTTCGACGTTGTGGGCGGGATTGGCGAGTCTGGTAAAGAGGCATCGCTGAGTGTTGATTGAGTCATGAATCGTTATTAAGCCTGTTTGACATTGAAAAAGAATGATTTTGATACCAATCTGATTAAGTATTGGGTCACAATAGCGCAGGTATCAAGCGTGACAACAAGGCAAGCTCTTTTTTAAAAAACACCAGAATCGTTGTTGTTATTCTATAAGTGATTTTTTAACCAGGTTATTGAGTTTTTATTTCGCTAGGGTGACCTGCTAATGATTTAAGATGGTATTTATCGGCCAACCCCATCAATGACGCCGTGCGAAACGTGACGAGTGCGATACCGTCACACTGTGCATGTTTTCCGTCTACGTTTGAGATGGGAAATCAAAACACGGGATGAATGGCTGGCCATAATATGATTTTATATACCATAATGCTGCTATTGAGAAGGCACAGGCAGCGGATTTTATACCTATCTGATTGTCTAGACGATGTTAGGCGGCTGTTTTACAATGACCTAGTCTTGCATTGACCATCGTGAGTCTTTAAGCAGTGCTGACGCGTGACTCTGAGCCCCGTTGTTCGGTTACGACTTGTATTTGTGCAGCAAAGACCATGGGATAGGGCAGAGTACATGGTCTTCTGGGTGGCGAGAAAGCCGGTCTTGATGTTCATCAGCACTGGCAATAAAACGCTGTAGCGGCAGAACTTCAACGCGAATGTTATCGGCGTCGCTGCGCTTGGCGATAAAGGCTTTGGCGGCGACTAAATGTTGCTCGTTTTGACTGTACACACCAGTGCGGTATTTTCGACCGACATCCCACCCTTGCTTATCAATACTATAAGGGTCTATCAGTTCGAAAAAAAAGTGCATTAACTGTTCAATACTCACTTGCTGATCATCAAAGTGTGTTTTGACACATTCGGCATAACCGTCGTACTCACCGTCGAGTTGATCGCTGTGCCCATTGGCTCTGCCAGCTTGAGTTGCGATGACGCCCGGTAAGTATTTGAGAAACTCTTGCACACTCCACAAGCAGCCACCGGCAAAATAAATCTCTTGTTTCATTCACTGCACACCTGGTTGCGGCCATTGGCCTTAGCCCGATATAAGGCCTTATCGGCACGATAAAAGGTTCGCTGGGTATTTTCATTATCGCGATGGTCGGTCAAACCGATAGACACTGTCAAGCCCCGCTCACCAAGAATGGTCTGCCAAGGGAATAACTCAATGTTTTCGCGCAGTCTCTCGGCGTGCATGTTGGCCTGTATCGGGGTATTTTTCTCCAGTAAAACCAAAAATTCTTCGCCGCCAAACCGCACACAAGAGGCACCTCTAAATTTAAAATAGGTGGTTAATTGTTCGGCGACGGTGACAATGGCTTGGTCGCCAATAAGATGACCGAGTTCGTCGTTGATCGATTTAAAGTGATCGATGTCGATGACTAACAAGGTGAAAGGCGTTTGATGCAATAAAAGATCTTTTAACTTGATGTCCATCCAGCGACGATTGAACAAATGGGTCATCGGGTCGGTATGCACGTCTTGGGTCAGTTTTTCCACTTTGTTTTTGTGCTGCTCTGTGGTTTCTTTGAGCTCTTTATTTTCGATCTCTGATAAGATCAGTTTAAGCTGAAGTTCAAAGCGGCTAAGGCGACGTAATTCGCTGCTGCCGAGCTCCATGATGGGGATGCTGCGCAAAAGGTCGGTTTCCAGTTGAAAGCTTTTCTTTTGATGGTTGAGCGCTTCTTCATAACGTCGAAGGCTGGTACAGACATCACTGAAAGCTTGATAATACTGGTGTTTCACCGACGGCGAACTGATCGACAACAGGCGCTTTTTGCCGGTTGAGAGCAGGCTGTAAGCCAATTCAGACTTATCGATGGCCATTAAACAAAGGCATAACTCCATACGAATTTGGCAGGCGAGAAACGCATCAATGGTGCCGTGGCTTTGGTGTAATTTTGCTAAGGCTTTCAGGGCTTCAAGCGGCTTGTTTCTCGTTCTACTTAGGCGCGCAAAATAGACCGACACCAAGCCGGATAAGCGTTTATTACTCACCAAAATGGCCAAGTCCTCACACTCTTGCTGTAAGTTTTCGGCGGCATTGAGGCGACCGAGTTGTAAAAAGCAATCGAGAAAAGCCAGCTTGAAGGTCAGCCGCAATGAGCGACTGCTGACGGCGTGATCTATGGACTCAAACAGCTGATAGAACTTGAGCGCGCGCTTGTAGTCACCATAGCTTCGACACAGATCGCCCATTCCAAGCAAAGAGTGGGCGTAAGAATCGATGTAACCGTGACTGACGGAAATATTTGAGATATCAACAAACTCTTGGAGTGCGGCTTGAAACTGGCCGCTTTCTATCAACCTTTCACTGAGTTTGACCTTAACCAGTAAAATGGTTTCGGCATCATCGGGCAAGCTGAGTAAATTCAGTGCATAGTGCAGCTCATCGATACTGAGTTGTGGCTGGTGCATTAATTGACGATAGTCTGAACTAATAATAAAGCAATTGGCTTTTTCTATTGGTGTTGTGGCGATGTGCTTGCGAACGTGATTCCAAAAAATAATGGCATTTTCGCCAGATTGGGCAGAGGGATCTAAGCCCGCCTCAGAGACTTTGTTAAGCAAGTTTTCCATTATTTTTGACCCGTAGATTGTAGTGCCATTGGCCGATTTTGTTCGAGTTGTTCCAAGGTGAAGGGAAAGGTTAAGATATCGTGTAAAGACACCGTTACTTTATCAGTGCTGTCTAAAGATTTTCTTTCCCATGGATAGACGCTCAACATGGTGCTAATGGCGTGATAAACACGTTCGGATTCACCGGAGTTTTCGGCGACTAATAACGCCAAATAATCTGAGCTCAGCCTCGAAATGTAGTCGTGTTCAGTGGCTAAGCTGTGGATGATTTCCGTACAGGTGTCGAGGTAGGCACTGTTGGAATGATACAACAAGACAATGGCGTAGGGGCTGTGATTGAGCTCCGATTTAAACAGCACCAATTGTTCCCACCAAAAGGTTTCTGAGACTAAATGCGTGAGTGGGTTATTGCTGTCATATTCAAACTGGCCGCGAATGCGATTGATAATTTTGCGTGAACGTTTCTCGAGTTGCGTCCGAGAGTCTTGGGCATTGTCAAAACTGATTTTTTGCGTGTGTTCTTTAAGTTGGATTAAGGAGTGCTTTTTGTATTCGACAAAGGCTTCTAGGGCGACATCAAATTTGCCCTGTTGTTCTGCTACCTGAGACTTTTGGAAAAAGATCTGACTGATGATTTCTTTGTCTTCGCTATTGGTGGCCGCAATTTGCGCTTTGTCGAGGAACATGGCCGCTTGTTCAGTTTCTTTTTTGAGTAGCGCGAGCCGAGCTTGCCGGACATAAGAATGGGCCTTCATCCAGGTCATATCGTGTGACACCGCGAGTTGATGGACTTTATTGGTGGCCGCCTCGGCATCTTCATAACGCTCTAAGCCAAGCAGTGCGAGGGCGCGAAAATCCCAAATTTTAGCGAGTGCAATATCGTTGCTCTGGTGCTTGAGTAAGTCTCTTGCTGAATCAAGTGTCGAGAGCATATCGACATAGCGATTATCGAGATAATAGTCCCAAGCAAGCAAAAGTTGCGCCTCGAGCTCTTTGCCAGGTAAACGCATTTGATTGGCAATGTCGGCAGCGAGTTGATGAGTGCTCGTGGCCAGTGGTAATCGTTCTGTTTCACGCCAGATATTGGCTATGCCGACCAAACTATCGACCAAAATGTAGTGGTCATTGATCAAGGCCGCTTGCTCAAGACTTTGAATCCACGCTTGCTGTGCGGAGTAAAACTTTTTTTGCCCCCAGTGGTGTTGGCCTTGCAGGTATAAAATCTCGGGTAGCCACTCATCGGTATCAATTGTCATGAGCAATCGATAGGCATCGCGAGCCAGTTTGTAGCCTTGACGAAACTCCTTTAATAACCAACAGCATTGAGAGCGAAGTAGCAATGCTTGGATTTCGCCTGGGGGAAATAGCATTTTTTGCGCTTGAATCTGGCACTGCTCTGCGATGAACAAGGCCTTTTCCGGAAAGGTTTCCACTTGTTCTTTTAAATGTGCTAATTCACTCTCGAGTTGCTCTTGATTTTTGTTCAATGTAATAACCTACCCAGAATCAAACTTAAGTGAGCCAATCTTGGCCGTATGACGTAAAGACCGTACGGGAAACCAAAAGGCTTCGAACAGTATAAGAGTTATAGCACTTTCTCCCTAATTTTGTTTCGATTTACTTTTAATTCAGTGAGTTATTACACAAAAAACTTCTACAATTATAATTCTTGTACAATCTTGGTTTTTTGCTAAAATAGTTGTACACATTATAAAATCGTATAGGTGTTGAGATGGAAAAGATCCCAGTTGGTATTAGTTCTTGCGTTATCGGTGAGAAAGTACGCTTTGATTCAGGGCACAAAGTGAGCCAATTTGTGACCAAAGAGCTCAGCCCTCATTTTGAATTTTTATCGATTTGTCCTGAGGTGGGTATTGGCCTCCCTGTGCCAAGACCCACCATTCGCCTGGTGTCTGAGCAAGAGCGCATTGCGTTAGTGGAAACAAAAAATCCCGACAAAGATTACACTGATTTAATGGAAACCTATTCCAAGCACAAAGCGGAGCAACTGGCCCAACAGGCGCTGTGTGGGTATATTGTTTGCGCGAAATCGCCGACTTGCGGTATGGAAAGAGTGAAAGTGTATCAAACCAATCACGCCGAAAAAAATGGCGTGGGCCTCTATACCAAGCAATTGATGGACACTATGCCTTGGTTACCGATTGAAGAAGATGGGCGCTTGAATGATCCTGTGCTCAAAGAAAACTTTATCGCTCGTGTCTATGCGTTGTTCGATTTCTATCAGTCAGTAAGCGACCCTCAAAGCGCCGGCCAAATTGTCGCATTTCACTCGCGATACAAGTTAACCTTGATGGCGCACAATCCGAGTGCTTATCGAGAGCTTGGTCAGTTAGTCGCGAATATCAAAGACTATCCAGCTGAGAAGTTTTACCAAATGTACCGGTTGCAGTTTATGCAAGCGATGGCCAATAGAGCCAGTCGCAAAAATAACACCAATGTGATGATGCACATTCAGGGGTACTTTAAGCGTTCACTGAGCTCGGAACAAAAATCAGAATTGGCCAGTGTCATAGACCAATATCGAATTGGAGAACTGCCTCTATTAGCTCCATTAACCTTATTAAAACATTATCTGCACATGTTCCCAAATGAGTATTTGCAGACGCAAAAATTTCTACAACCTCATCCTCAGGAGTTAAAACTGCGCTATGGGCTCTAAAGTGTCACCTTGCTATTACGCTATTCGAGAAGTCTCTGAAATGACAGGGGTTAAACCCGTGACTCTAAGAGCATGGCAAAGGCGTTATAACCTTGTACAACCGGAGCGTACGCCCAAGGGGCATCGGTTATACACCGACGATCACATTGCTCTGATCAAAGAGATTCAACACTGGTTATCACGCGGTGTGGCCATTGGTAAAGTCAAACCTTTGTTGGGAACGCAAGAACTCAACCAGCAGCCTGTTACTCGACTTGATGAAGTTCAAGATATGGTGCACGCGTTAACCCAGTTAAAATCGCAAAAAGCCCACGCTATTTTGTCTACCGTGTGCAAAGAATACCCGTTAGAGATAGTTAAAAATCAGTTTTTTGAGCCGCTGGTGGCGGCGATTAATGCTTTGAAGTTCAATGTCAAATCCATGGCTTCAAGCTGCTTAGTCACCTTGGTGGCGCAACAATTTTCGTGGATGATTGATGCCAATAACAAGGCGGGCGCTAAGCGACAATGCGTATTGGTGAGTCTAGAGTCGATGGACAATCTTAACGCTTGGTTGAAAGCTTTATCCTTGAGTGAGTCTGGCGCAGTGGTGACGGCGCTGTTTGGCTGTCAAGACTTTTCCAAGTTATTTGACATTGATGGTCTAAGCGCTGTTTCTGTTTTCTCTGAACACCAACTCACGTCTAAGCAACTGGATGTGATTACTCAACTTAAACAGCAAGGCATTGAGCTTGAGGTCAATGAAGTGATCACCACGTTACACTTTGATGGGAGGGATGAATGAAATTAGTTTGGTTACGGCGCGATCTACGCACCTTAGACAACCTTGCCTTACAGAGCGCTATCGCGACGGGCGAACCGGTTATCGCCTTGTTTATTGCCACGCCAGAACAATGGCAGCAGCACTATTTGTCTGCGGCGCAATCTGATCTCATGCAACGCCGTCTCAAGGCATTAAACGATGAGCTTGAGTTGTTAAATATCCCATTATTATACCATCAAGTGGCGCGCTTTGATGACGTTGCAGAGTTTCTTGCCGAAGTGGTGAATGAGTATCAATGCGATGAGGTATTTGTTAACAAAGAATACGAAGTCAATGAAGTGCTCAGAGACCAACAGGCGGCTTTGCAATTAGAAACCGACAACGTGAAATGGGTGAGTTTTGACGACAAGTGCCTGCAAAAGCCCGGTGCGGTGTTAAATAAGCAAGGTCAATACTTCAAGGTGTTTACCCCGTATAAAAAAGCGTGGTTACAACAGTTTCAATACCCTGTAATTGAAAAAACGCCGGCGGCTAAGCCATCGGATGTGACAGTGAAGAAATGGCGTTATGATCAAGAGAGTGCGTGGGATTACCCTCGGGTTGATACCCGTGAAAACTGGCCGGTCAATACTCAAGATATTTTAGCCATATTGCGTCGATTTTGCCGGCAAGACAGCCGTCATTACCATCAACGCAGAGACTTTCCCAGCCTCAATGCAACCAGTCGCTTGTCAGCGTATCTGGCAGTTGGCGCGATATCGGCACGTCAATGTGTGGCCCGATTATTTTACGAAAGTGACCACAGTGATTTGAACGAAGGACAAGAAACTTGGCTAAGTGAATTAATTTGGCGAGAATTTTACCAACATTTGTTGTTTTTTGAACCCAAGTTAGTCAAAGGTCAGGCATTCTTAGAGTGGGAATCTCGTCTTCAGTGGCGGCAAAACGACGCTTGGTTGACTCGATGGCAGTGCGGTAAAACTGGCTATCCGATCGTTGACGCGGCCATGCGGCAACTCAACCAAGAGCACTGGATGCACAATCGCTTGAGAATGGTGGTGGCCAGTTTTCTCGTCAAAGATTTGCAGTTAGATTGGCGATTGGGTGAACAATATTTCATGAGCCGGTTGATCGACGGTGACTTTGCCGCTAATAATGGCGGTTGGCAATGGTCTGCATCTACAGGCTGTGATGGCCAGCCTTATTTTCGAATCTTTAACCCTATCACACAAGGCAAGCGCTTTGATGAGGAGGGGAAATTTATACGTCGCTGGCTGCCGGAGTTGGCTGCTGTGCCGGATAAATACATACATGAGCCTTGGCGGTGGTCGGGATTTCACTCATTGACGTACCCCGAACCCATGGTCGACCACAAGCAGGCAAGGTTAATTACCTTAGACTGGTTTAAACAAGCGAAAGATGGTGAATAAATGTTTTACTTTGGCGATAGATTGCGCCTCACGTTGAGAAAAGTACTGGCGGTTGGCGCTTTAGCACTGTTGGCTAATCAAGCACAGGCATTGACGTTTCCATTGCCACCCGACGGCAGTCGTCTGGTGGGCCGAGTTCAGCATCACATTGTGGAAGAAGGGGAGACGATTGCCAGTATCGCCAAGCAATACGACATTGGTTTTCTGTCTTTAATGGCCGCCAACCGCGGTGTGGACCCATTTTTACCCCAGCCTGGCTACGCATTGACGATCCCGACCCAATTTATTCTTCCTTTGGTTAAGCGCGAAGGGGTTATTGTCAATCTAGCTGAATTAAGGCTCTACTACTTTGATCCGGATAAACCTGTGGTCCATATCTTCCCAGTTGGCATTGGTCGCATCGGCCGTGACACGCCGGAAATGGAAACCCATATTAGTCAGAAGAGACCCAACCCGACTTGGACACCCACGGCGAATATTCGCAAAGAGTACGCGGCAAAAGGCAAAACGCTCCCCGCGGTTGTACAAGCAGGTCCTGATAACCCACTGGGCGAATTTGCCTTGCGTTTAGCTTATGGCAGTGGTGAGTATTTGATTCACGGTACCAATAAAGATTTTGGTATCGGTTTGCGCGTCAGTGCGGGTTGTATCCGAATGGAGCCTAAAGACATCGATTGGTTATTTCATCATGTTGAACGAGGAACCAAAGTACAAATCATAAACCGGCCAGTCAAAGTCTCTCTTGAACCGGATAGAACCGTGTTTGTCGAAGCTCATGAGCCGTTAACTCGCAGTGATGGCAAGAAAGAATCACTGCAAGTGCCAGAGGAGTTGTCTTGGTGGCTAGACGAATACCAATTGGACTCTCAATTGGCAAAAGCCACCATTTTAACCCAAACGGGTATCCCGAAAATGATTGCTGCCCATCAGTAAGGGGTATGATGGCTTTCTAGGCTGATCTTCTGCTCAATCGCTGAGCATGTTATATAGTGAAAAACGCGCGACTTGAGCTAGCCGAGTCGCGCGTTTTTTTGATCTAAGCCCGCTGTTAATTGAAATCAGATGGGTATTAATGAGGTTAGTGTGTGGTTGATAATGGCGCGGTAAAAAAAGCTTGAGAACAAACCAACTTTTTTGCTTATCAATACAGGTATCGTCGTGGTTATTTGACCTGTGATGTTGTTAACGGGGTGAGCGAGTTTCTAACTTGGTTGGGCGATTAAAAAATAAAAAAGTGGCGACATAATATATGTCGCCACTTTTAAATATTCGGACCTAATACAGAACCTAACCTAAAGGTTTGTCCTGACGATATGGCTTATTACTTAGTGTAAGACTGAGCAATGTTGTCGATACGGTCATTGGCGCGGCTTGCTTCTTCTTGAGCGGCAGCAGCGGCTTCAGCAGCTTGTGATGCTTTTGCATTCGTGTCTGCTTGTTGGCTCTTGATGCTAGAGATATCTTGCTCGATAGAATCAAGGCGAGTTTGGATATCAGATAGCGCTGAAGTGGTTTGCTCATCTGGGCCTGACGCACAACCAGCAAGAAGTAGAACAGAAGTAGCTGCAGTCGCGATCAAAATCTTTTTCATTTGAAACTCCTTAGATGCTTTTAAATGCTCGTTTAACATTTTGTATAAACGATTATTTTTATAGTAACGTTTTCTCAGCGCATTGGCTAATTATTCGTCATTTCTCTTTGCGTCAGGTGAAAATACGAATTTAAAGTATGGCTTCAAAGCGCAAAGTAGAAGCATTATTTCATCTTAGAATGAGGCTTGTGTAAAATTGATTTCAATTTTTGATAAATTTTTTGTGATCACTATGCTTGTATGCCCACTTCAAGGTATTATTGGCCCCCGAACTGGTCTTGATATTGTGGTTATTAGTGAGGTTCATTTTCTCTTGCAGAGGGTATGATGAATAAAGCATTGCATCATTAACGACGCTGGCGACGAAAGCACATTGTCAATTTCGGTCATTTGTATTTTTACATCTCAACTCATTATGGGGAAACACTTTTGCAATTTAAAGAGTTAGGTCTAGACAATCGCCTATTAAAAAACTTGAATCACTACGATTTTAAACAGGCTACTGATATTCAGAAGCAAGCGATACCCGTTGCGCTGGCGGGCAAGGATCTCCTCGCGTCTTCAAAAACCGGTTCAGGAAAGACACTGGCATTTGTGCTCCCTATGCTCCACAAGGCGCTTAAGAGTAAAGCCTTTTCGGCAAAAGACCCAAGAGCGGTTATTTTGGCCCCGACGCGGGAGTTGGCCAAACAAGTTTACTCTGAGCTGCGTTCTATGTTAGGCGGTTTGACTTATCACGCTGCTCTGATTGTCGGCGGAGAAAACTTTAACGACCAAGTTAAAGCGTTGCGCCGTTATCCCAAATTTATTGTTGCCACGCCGGGGCGTTTAGCGGATCACCTTGAACATCGATCTTTATTCTTGGATGGGCTAGACACCTTGATCCTCGATGAAGCGGATCGCATGCTGGATCTTGGTTTTGCTGCTCAGCTCATTCACATTCACCGAGCGGCAAAACACCGTCGCCGTCAAACCCTGATGTTTTCTGCGACACTTGACGATGCTGAAGTGAACGATTTGGCCAGTGATATGCTCAATGCGCCGCGCCGCATTTCCATCGGCTCTGCCAATGCTGAGCACAAAGATATCACACAGAAGTTTTACCTGTGTGACCATCTAGATCACAAAGAAGCCTTGTTGATGAAGGCCCTTGAGCAGGCTGAGTATCGCCAGGTGATCATCTTTACCGCGACGCGAGCTGATACCGAGCGCCTGACGGTTAAGCTCAACGAATTAAAAATGAAAGCGGTGGCGCTCAGCGGTAACTTAAATCAGTCTCAGCGCAACACCATCATGAGCCAGTTTGAGCGTGCGGTGTTTAAAATACTGGTCACCACAGACATCGCTTCACGGGGCATTGATATCGCATCGGTTACCCATGTGATCAATTTTGATATGCCCAAGCATACCGAGGAGTATGTACACCGAGTGGGGCGCACTGGCCGAGCAGGAAATAAAGGCTTTGCTCTCTCTTTTGTTGGCCCGAAAGACTGGCAGAGCTTTAAGCGAGTTGAAGCATACCTGCAACAAGACATCCACTTCGATGTTTTTGAAGGGTTGACCGGTAAGTTTAAAGGGATTAAAGCGCGTCAACCTTTGAACGCAGCGAAGCAGAATCCAAAGGCGAAAAAGTCAGTGGCGAAGAAAAAGACTAACAATCAGTCGACGAAAGCGCGAGACAAAAGCTACTTTAAAAATGTCTCTGTGGGTGACGAAGTGTTCGTACCAAAGAAAAAAGCCAAGCCAGCAGAATGATTGGTCGTTACCAATAAAAAACCGCCGTAAGGCGGTTTTTTTATTGGTGGCTGTTTAAGTACCGGTGAGGATGGCTGCTCCTTACTCCGAGACTTTAAATTTTGAAATAATCCAATTTGGTTTTTTGATCTTCGGCTAACGCGGACAACTCTTGGCTGGCCGCTGCGGCTTGGGTTATTCCAGTTACATTTTGGCTGACCAAATCGTAAATATTGGTTAAGTTGGTGTTGATATCGCTGGTGACTTGGCTTTGCTGTTCAGAAGCCGTAGCCACTTGAATATTGGTTTGGGTCACAGACTCGATCGATTGGGTGATTTTACTCAGAGCTTTATTGAGCTCAGTCGATAAGGTCTGATTGGTACCGAGCATATCAATACTTATCCGCATGCTATTGTTGGCATCGCCAGATTTAACTTGCAACTCTTCAATGATGGTTTGGATCTCTTTGGTTGACTCTTGAGTTCGGGCTGCGAGCATTCTGACTTCATCCGCCACTACCGCAAAGCCCCGACCACTTTCGCCTGCGCGCGCGGCTTCAATGGCGGCATTTAAAGCCAGTAAGTTCGTTTGTTCTGAGATGTTTTGAATAACTTCAATGACTTGCCCGATTTTATCCGATTGTGACTTTAACGAACTGACCACATCGGCCGCTTGTTCGAGTTGGGCAAACATTTGCGAGTTAGCTTGACTGCTCTGATCAAACATATTCATGCTGTGTTGCGCAAGGTGATGCGCTTCTTGAGAGGCTTCATCAGCGCTTTGGGCATTGTTAGCGACATCACTGGCCGTCACTTCTAACTCGTTGACCGCGGTGGCGACTTGTTCAACTTGCGACTTTTCTTGATCGGAGTTGTGTCGAGATTGGGTCATCACAGTGGCAAGCTCTGTGGCAGCGGCAGAGACTTCAACACTAATGCGCACCAGCACTTCTACGGTTTGTCTCAATTGCACTATGGTTTTATTCACATCTTGCGCCAAATCTGAAACTTCACTTCGGCCGACTTCCTCCGCTTTTACCAGGAGATTGCCTTGGGCGACACTGCGCATCGTGGTTTGTAGAGATTGAATGGGTTTAACAATCCACCCGGCTAAAGCCCAACTGATGAACATTGCTAGGCCTAAGACGACAAATAGACCGATGAGGGCAAAGGTCAGAACTTGACTGTGGAGTACTTGGCTTTGCGCCACCTTATCAATCGAAAGCTGATTGAGCTTGAGAGACAAGGTCTCAATGGCTAAAAGCATCTCTTGGCCTAAGTGGCGGTAGGTTTCCATCGCTCGGTTAAACGTCGCCTGCTGCTGTGCTGTGAAGCCAGATTGATTTCGTGTGATCAGTTGCGGCTCAATGGTGCGTTGAGAAAAATTGACATAAGCGGTTAAAGCGTTAGACAGCGCTAAGGTTTCTTGATGAATACCTGGCATTTTATCAATGATGGTCAATTGCTCTTCAATAAAGCTTTGTTTTTGGCGCAAGACAGAGAAAAACGACTGAACGTCATCAGGGTTAAACAAACTATAAATCGCCTTGATTCTCATGTCATAGGTACTGGACACGATATTGCTTTCTGCCGATTTGTATTCAACGAGACTCGCGGTGGCTTGGCTAACCTGGTTAAACGCGGTTTTGAGCGATTGTGTTGTGTAAAGCAATCCCGCTAAGAGCAGAAGTGTACTCAGTAATACCGGGGTGAAAATTTGGGTTTTAACTGAAAAATTTGCTAACAAATGCCGCATTTTATTGGCTGCCTTATGCAATAAAGTCGTGACTTATGAAGCTATTCAATAGCTTAACTTAAAATGTTGTCAATATTATGAGGGAATGAAAATTATTTTCAATACTGTCAATAAGTGGTTTGGCCTATCAATAATATCATTTTAGTGAGTGTTTTGTGAACTAAGCATTGTTTTAGGTGATTTGTCATCTAGCGTTCAATTAACTGAAACACAAGTGTCACAAAAAAAATCTAGAGTGACTTTCGTTCAGACAACAACGGCAATTAAGCCAACAAAGGATATTGTGATGAAAAAAACATTTATCGGTGCAGTTGCACTTCTAAGCGCGATGGCTATCACGCCAGTTTCAGCAAAAGAAACAATTTCTGCTGTGGGTTCAAGCAGTGTGACACCCTTGATGGAAGTTTTCTCTGAAACTTACATGAAAAAGCACCCAGAAGTGTTTATTGAAGTTCAAGGCCCAGGTTCTTCAGCGGGTGTGAAAGCGGCGAAAAACGGCAGTGCAGATTTAGGTATGTCTTCGCGCAATCTTAAAGCATCAGAAAAAGAACCAACGTTAGTAGAAGAAGTGATAGCTCGTGACGGTATTGCCGTTGTTGTAAACCCAAAAAACACGCTAAAAGGTCTTACATCTGACCAAGTTTCAGCTATTTACAAAGGCGAAGTCACTAACTGGAAACAAGTTGGCGGCGAAGACAAGCCTATCGTTGCAATCACGCGTGATACTGCATCAGGTACTCGTGGCGCGTTCGAAGACATCATGTCTTTGAAAATGAAAATCAACGGCAAGAGTGTTTCTGCGATTTCTCAACGTGCTCAGGTTGCTAACGGCAATGGTGCATTGAAAACAATGGTTGCATCAAACCCATATGCAATTGGTTACATCTCGCTGGGTACGGTTGATAACACGGTACACGCTTTAGCTGTCGACGGCGTAGAAGCAACAGTGGCCAATGTTAAAAACAGCTCATACAAAGTAGCACGTCCTTTCCTTGTTCTGTACAAAGAAGGCAAACCAACGGCAGAAACGCAAAAATTCCTAGACTGGATGTTGTCTGCAGAGGCTCAAAAAATGGTTGATGCTCAAGGTTACATCTCAATCCATTAATCTCTACCTTTAGTTGCTCAGCCCACCTTGGGCTGAGCCATTTTTGATTCACAGTGAACTGTGAGACCCATATTATGACCATCGCTTCTAGTAAGAAAATTATGAATGATTCTGCTCAAGTAGATAACAAGCCAAGACTGCGCACCTCCAAGCGTATTGATGTCAAAGAGCGCATCTTTCACGGTTTGTTTCTAACCAGTGCGGTGATCGGCATTGTTTCCCTTGCCATCATTGCCTACTTTATTTTTCAAGAGAGTATCCCGGCCTTTGCTGAAGTTGGGGTTTCAGGGATCGTACTAGGCCAAAATTGGCTTCCACCAGCGCTTTACGGTGTCGCAACTATGATCGTCGCGTCTATTGTCTCTACCATTGGCGCTGTGGTTGTCGGGGTTCCCATCGGTGTATTGACCGCCATTTTTATTGCTGAAATTGCGCCTAAGAAACTGGCCGATATTATTCGCCCTGCGGTTGAGTTGCTCGCAGGGATCCCATCGGTGGTTTATGGCTTCTTTGGTTTGGTGATCATTGTTCCTTTGATTCAACAGATTTTTGACGTCCCTGCAGGTAACACGATTTTAGCCGGTATTATTGTGCTTGGCGTGATGATTCTGCCAACTGTTATTACCGTATCCGAAACCTCGATTCGCGCTGTACCGCGCGCTTACAAGGAAGGTTCTTTAGCGCTTGGCGCTTCTAAAATCTATACCATTTTTAAGCTTTTGGTCCCAGCGGCACGCTCAGGCATTATGACCGGTGTGATTTTGGGCATAGGTCGCGCCCTTGGTGAAACCATGGCCATTATTATGGTAATGGGTAACGCCCCTGCAATGCCAGGCAGTATTTTGGATTCAGCGCGTACTCTTACGGCCAACATCGCCATTGAGATGTCTTACGCGAGTGGTGTTCACGCCAACGCACTTTATGCAACTGGTGTAGTTTTGCTGGTGTTCATTATGATTTTGAATGCGGCATTGCTTTATTTAAACCGTGAAAAGGCAAGGTAATTTCCATGGATACCGTAAAATTAAAACAAGCCCGAGAAAATAAAGACCGTCTATTGAACGGGGCGATTTGGATCTCTGCAGCTCTGACCGTTGGCTTTTTATTCTGGATAATTTGGTACATCTTATCCAACGGCTTACAGCACGTAGATTGGAGTTTTATTAGCGACGATTACACGCGCACCGGAGACGAGCACGGCATTTTTCCGATGATCGTTTCAACGGTCTACATGGTCATCGCGTCGATTGCTGTCGCAGCGCCATTGGGGATTATGACGGCGATTTATCTAACTGAGTATGCCAAAGTGGGCAGTCGCTTGGTGAAAGTGATTCGTTTTTGTACTGAGTCGTTGGCCGGTATTCCATCGATCATTTTTGGTCTGTTTGGTATGACTTTTTTCGTGGCCATTTTGGGTTTGGGTTTCTCTATTCTCTCAGGGGCATTAACCTTAAGTATTTTGATTTTGCCGGTGATTATTCGCACCACCGAAGAAGCGTTAATGTCGGTGCCACAAACCTACCGCGAAGGCTCATACGGCCTTGGTGCCTCAAAAATCTATACTATTTGGCGACTTATTTTACCCAGTGCAATGCCAGGGATTCTGACATCCGTTATATTGAGTATTGGTCGCGTGATCGGCGAATCTGCACCTGTGTTTCTGACCGCAGGTATGGTTGCGCGCATTCCTGACTCATTACTTGACTCAGGGCGCACTTTAACGGTGCACTTATACAAACTCACCACCGAATTATTTACCGTAGAAGAGTGGAACCAAGCCTACGGTACAGCAACGGTTTTGATTGTCGTGGTGCTATTGATCAACACCATCACCAAGCTTATCGCCCGTCGCTTTAATACTGCGACTTACTAATCAACCAATGCATTGACCAGTTTAAGAGAAATAAAATGAACAAGTTTGATATTGAAAACCTCGATTTATTCTACGGCGATAACCAAGCATTGAAATCGATTAATCTACCGATTCCAACTCGCCAAGTCACCGCGCTGATCGGCCCTTCTGGTTGTGGTAAGTCAACGTTATTGCGTTGTCTAAACCGCATGAATGATTTGATTGAAGGGGTGAAAATTACCGGTAAGCTTGATATGGATGGGCAAAACATTTATGGCGACGTCGATGTGGCGGATTTGCGTATCAAGGTGGGTATGGTGTTCCAAAAGCCCAACCCTTTCCCGATGAGCATTTATGAAAACGTGGCTTACGGCTTGCGAGCTCAAGGGATCAAAGACAAGAAATACATTGATGAAGTGGTTGAGCGCTCTTTACGTGGTGCCGCACTGTGGGACGAAGTCAAAGACAGATTAAAAGCGCACGCTTTTGGCTTGTCTGGCGGACAGCAGCAGCGCTTGTGTATTGCACGTACGATTGCAATGGAGCCGGATGTGATCTTAATGGATGAGCCGACTTCGGCGCTTGATCCTATTGCGACTCACAAAATTGAAGAGTTAATGGAAGAGCTTAAAAAAGACTACACCATTGTTATCGTCACTCACTCGATGCAGCAAGCGCGTCGAATTTCTGATCGTACGGCTTTCTTTTTGATGGGCGAGTTGGTCGAGCATGATGACACGGCAAACATTTTTAATCAGCCACAAGACGATCGCACCAAAGGGTATGTCAACGGCGATTTTGGTTAATGTTTAAACCGAATGATAGAATAACAGAATAATAATTAAGCGATGGAAACACTTTTGCCCCTCAATTGAGGGGCTTTTTTGTTTTGGTGTGTGGTATCAATCAACTCAATCGTTGTTCGCCCCAGCGGGTTAAAACACTCGATAACATCGTTAAGAAAATCACTTGTAGAGCAAAGACTCACTGTCTTTTCTTACCTTGTTCTCAAGCTTGATCCCTGCGCTCTCAATGACCACAGACTGAATCCGATAGGTATTAACCAGATTGGTCTAAATCGAGTTGGAAAACATTAGGTTGAAATAAAGGGATGACGTTACCGGTGAGATAACGTCATCTTCGGCCTTAGAGCCTGGCCAATGGCGAGTTGGTTTTGCGCTGCGGGGCTTTTTTCGCCTGTTGATAGAGAGTCAGTAAGCGTTCGGGCTGCCAATCGCCACCTTGTGGGTGATACTGAGCTTTCATCATTGCTTGCAGCTCTTGTGTTATTTGCTGTTTGCTTTCTTCAGATAGGGACTGCTGTTTGAGCCATTGAGATAAATGAAACTGGATCTCAGCGGCTTGGCCTCCTTTAATGATGTCATAAAGGGGATCTTTACTTGGTTTGGTGCGTTGTTTCGCCGCCGACTGCAAACGGGCATCGGCCGCATCTAAGGTGTCGATTGGCGTATTGCCGCTGAGAGAAGAAGCCAGCGCCGACCGCTGCTTTCGACTCCAGAGATAATACCCAGCACTGATAATCCAAAGCGCCCAAGAAAGCAGGGCAGCATATTGCCATAAAGCGCTTACGCCGGTTACCTCGTTAGGATTTTCGGTATGAGAGAGCGAGGGCGACGACGGTGTGACGGTATCGCGTTGTGCGGCAGCGGGCCCTGCTATGGTTAAGTTTATTCCCGGCACTCGAGCGAGTTTGGATTGATCGCTGTCGGTATCCCACCAATTGAGAGACCAGTCGCCAATGGCAAGTTGCCCTTGTTGTGTGGGGATCAAGACGTGTTTGACCGTCATTGTGGTACGGCCCTGGTCATCGGTCTCAAATTGGGGTTTGTTCTTATAGACGCGCACCTTGTTTGAGTAATCGATGTTGAGATTGGGAAACTGCTCGGGCTTAAGACCAGTCAAGCTTAAGGTCAAGGTTCTGGTGATGGCGTCTCCTGCTTTAACTGTCGTTGAATCCTTGATGGGGTTGCCTTCGCTGTCTTGCCACTGTTGGCTAAGTACCAAGTGATGGGCTGGCAACCAATCGCCGGAAATTTGGCTCGGGATAGGGCTCACGGTAATCGCCGTTTGAGATCCTTGAGTATTGAGTGATAACACCTGAGTTCGATTGGCATTGACGGCATGGTAGTAATAGGTGCCATTGAACGCCGGGCCAACCAAAGTGAAGTGGCCGGCTTTTTGTGCTGTCAGTTCAAAGCTTTGTTCCACCACGGTCGCATTAATGCCATCGACAACCTGCTGGTACTGCTTTGACTTGCCAAGTGGCGCCAGTGTCATACCTTGGATTGACGGTGGCGTAATACTCGGGCTTTCGATTCGACGTGTATCGGCCTTAATAATCAATTTGACTTGAACACGCGTACTTTGCTCTGGGTAGAGGTGGGTATCGGCAATATTGACCTCACTGGTAATGAAATTACTGGCGTTCAAGGCGGTTTCTGCATCGGAAACATTGAGCGAGATAGGCTGAGTCATCTGCTTGGCCACTTTAAGTGCGGGGATGACAACTTGGCCTGTTTGGCTGGTGGCCAGAGAAATGACCCACTCACTTTGCGATGAATAGTGACCATTAATAATGTTTCTCGAGGTCGAATAATGGGGTTGGCCGACGACAAAGTGTTGCCGAAGAGGCGTGATGTCTAAGTCGTCAGAATCGTGGATATCGTCATCGCGAATGGTCAATTGGATCAGCTCGTTTTTGACCACCTGAGTTTTTGACACGCTGGCCACGGGCGCGGCTGATAAAGGCCAACTCAATAAGCCAAACAAGGCGAGAAAAAAAAGGCGACGGATGTTTATTTTCATGGTTACCATACTCTTATTTGGATTCCGCTAACTTTTGTTGTGCTTGTAAACGCAATTCCGCCCGGATCAAACCCGCTGGGTCTCGGGCATTTTCAACCGCTTGCAGTCGTTTTAATTCAGGATCATTAGGCTTAGTTTTCGGCTTTGTGAGCACGGCTTGATCTTGTGCCTTTTTGTTGTTGCCCTCGGCTTTGGGGGAACGCGGTTGAGCTTGTTGCTGGATTGCGCTTGGCTCGCTCGCTTGTTCACCTTGGCGTTTTTGTTGTGCCTTCGAGGGCTCATTATCGGCCGATTGTGCTTGACTGCCTTGATTTGATGACGCAGATTTTTGTTGCTGTTGCTGTTGCTGTTGCTGTTGCTGTTGCTGTTGCTGTTGCTGTTGCTGTTGCTGTTGCTGTTGCTGTTGCTGTTGCTGTTGCTGTTGCTGTTGCTGTTGCTGTTGCTGTTGCTGTTGCTGTTGCTGTT
>JBFGYW010000030.1:0-24000 GCA_041587235.1 Vibrio sp. | reverse complement strand
GTCGGGTGTTCACTTTTCAACTTACTGGCTTTGCGAATCGCATTATTGACTGTCACCCGCAGGCGATCGGCTTCACAGGGTTTTATCAAAAAGTCTTGTGAACCGTGACGCATTGCTTCAACCGCAGTATCTATGGTGCCGTGCGCGGTCATAAAGATCACCGGCACATCGGGATAATGAGTTTTGACTTCGTGTAATACATCCATACCGGTCATATCCGGCAAGCGCAAATCCAACAAAATCAAATCGGGAACGCGCCGTTTTAAACTGTCTAACGCATCTCGACCATTGCCAACAATAGTGATATCAATATTAAGTGGTGTCAGATACGAACGGTATAATGCCGCAACCGAAGCGGTGTCTTCCACCATCAGTAAATAACGATTTTTGTTCTCTTCAACCACGACTGCTTCCTAGCCTTATTCTAATATTAGTAATCATTGCATTACGCATTTCATTATGCAATTTAGCACAGCGACTTTTACTTAAATTTGCGTAACTGGCTTACATTTTTGCGTAGCCAGTTTCAAATTGGCCGCTATTTAATAATGATTTTTGTCGTTAATCAATCGCAAATGTTTATTTTGACATCATCCGTTACTGATAAATTGCTCTTTTAATGCCGTTATTTCATCGCGCTTTTGCGCCGCGAGCTCAAATTCGAGATTTTGCGCATGTTGATACATCTCGGCTTCGAGGGATTTCATTAAGCGTTCGAAGTCTTGCGCAGACAAGGTTTGATAGTCACGATCTGGCTCGGCGACTTTATTGAGAGCCACCACTTGAGATTTTTTCTGCGTCGACTTACCGTGAACCTCACCCAGCTCCATAATATCGCGAACGTTGCGTTTTAGTGCCTGGGGCACCAATCCGTTTTGTTCATTGTAGGCTTGTTGCTTTTCCCGACGGCGCTGGGTTTCATCGATGGCTTTTTTCATCGAATCGGTAATGCGATCGGCATATAAGATGGCTTTGCCCGAGAGGTTGCGCGCAGCACGTCCAATCGTCTGGATCAGTGAACGCTCAGAGCGTAAAAAGCCTTCTTTATCGGCGTCGAGAATCGCCACTAACGACACTTCAGGCATATCGAGCCCTTCGCGCAATAAGTTAATGCCGACGATCACATCGATTTCCCCCAAACGCAGATCGCGAATGATTTCCACCCGCTCTACCGTATCGATATCTGAGTGTAAGTAGCGCACTTTGACATCGTGTTCGTAAAGATACTCGGTCAAATCTTCGGCCATGCGCTTGGTTAACGTTGTCACCAGCACCCGTTCATCAATCGCAACGCGCAAGCGGATTTCAGACAAAATATCATCGACCTGCGTCGCCACCGGTCTCACTTCTAACTCGGGATCAAGCAAGCCAGTCGGTCGTACGACTTGATCAGCGACATCGTCACCTGAGCGCTCTAGCTCGTATTGACTTGGAGTGGCCGAGACAAAAATAGTTTGCGGGGCTAAGGATTCAAATTCTTCAAATTTCAATGGCCGGTTGTCCAATGCCGAAGGCAAGCGAAAACCGTATTCCACTAAGGTTTCTTTGCGCGAGCGATCGCCTTTAAACATCGCGCCGATCTGTGGCACTGTGACGTGAGATTCATCAATCACCAATAAGCCATCATGGGGCAAGTAATCAAATAAGGTCGGTGGCGGCTCACCTTCACTGCGACCACTGAGATAGCGTGAGTAGTTTTCAATCCCCGAACAAAAACCCAACTCGAGCATCATTTCAATATCAAATTGAGTGCGCTGGCTGATCCTCTGTTCTTCGAGCAATTTGTTATTGGCCAGTAACACCTTTTTATAATTGGCCAACTCCTCTTTAATGTTATCGATCGCCTCGAGCAACTTGTCTCTTGGGGTGACATAGTGGGTTTTCGGATAGACGGTGTAACGGGCGAGATCTTTTTGTTTTACCACCCCCGTCAATGGGTCGAACACACTGATGGTTTCAATTTCATCATCAAACATTTCGACTCGCACAGCGTCTTTTTCTGACTCGGCGGGAAAAATATCCACGACTTCACCGCGGACTCGAAATTGGCCGCGCTCAAAACCAATGTCATTGCGCGTGTATTGAAGCTCTGCTAACCGCCTTAACATAGCGCGTTGATCCAGAACATCACCACGACGCAAGTGCAACATCATTTGCAAATAGGATTGCGGATCACCCAAACCGTAAATGGCCGAAACCGAGGCGACAATGATGGCGTCTTTGCGTTCGAGTAGCGCCTTGGTCGCCGACAGACGCATTTGCTCAATATGCTGATTGACCGAGGCATCTTTTTCAATAAAGGTATCCGTGGTTGGCACATAGGCTTCCGGTTGATAATAATCGTAATATGAAACGAAATATTCAACGGCATTGTTCGGAAAAAAGGCTTTCATTTCGCCGTACAATTGCGCGGCCAAGGTTTTATTTGGCGCTAATAAAATCGTTGGCCTGGCAGCATTGGCAATCACATTGGCGAGAGTAAAGGTTTTGCCAGACCCTGTCACCCCAAGCAAGGTTTGATGAGCCAATCCCGCCTCTAGCCCCTCTGTCAATTGGGCAATGGCTTTGGGTTGATCGCCAGAGGGTTGATAATCAGACACCAATTCAAATTGCTTACTCATCTCTACATCACTTATCGGTCATCAATCGCAAAAAGACAGAATACTCAATCTCAGCTAAATGGCAAACCTCTGTTCACTTAGGCAAACCCCATACTCTGTGTTTGCCAAATCACGGCCAAGTAAGCCATCAACTGCAGGCCGCCCTCTTCCTCTGGACATCCTAGCCTTTTACACTGACCGTGATTGCAATTGGCGCTGTATCTGCCAACGCTGTATCTGCCAACATTGTGACGAAAAAACGTAAAAAAAGTGATCACTGAGCGTATTTTTTCATGTCACATTTTGCTATTATGTTTCGCCCCGCAGGCTTCAAGGCCTTGACGCTTCTGATTGTTTTACACATCTTTTCCCCATTTCTTCGTCATTTGTATGATCATTTTGTTACACTGCTGGACTAACCAAATTATCAAATCAATTTAATTTACTGATTTTATTTGACATTTTTCAGTTATCATTTTATTTGTTAAGCAAAAAGTGACAGCCCAAAAAGTTATCAATCAATCATTAACACACTTATCCACAATTTTAGTGGATAAGTCACACTAAGCCAGTATTTATAAGGCCTCCATGCCATGTGGACAAGCTTCATTTGGCGCTTTGTGTCGTTAACACATGGTTTTTTCAGTTTTTTTTCTTTAGGGCTCTTGACTCACTTCCCTCGCTTGAGTAACATTCTTCCCGCTTTCAGCATTTCCCCCTTAGTTCAGTTGGTAGAACGGCGGACTGTTAATCCGTATGTCGCAGGTTCGAGTCCCGCAGGGGGAGCCAAATTCAAAAAACCCAATCCTAGGATTGGGTTTTTTACTTTCTGATCCAAGCGTTTTTTCTTTTTTGCTCAAGTGGTATAATGCTTATTTAGACGCGCTTTCACTCGGAAAAGTTATTGTCATTAGCCCAAAATACCCCTTCATTGGTTGGTGCTTGCAAACCATCAGCATTCAACGAACAATGGTTGTTATTGCCTTCACAACCAAGGATAATAACCTGATCGGTACAACAAAACGTGCACATTATGACTGATTACATTTTATTGTTGATAGGCACCGTCCTGGTAAACAATTTCGTTTTAGTAAAATTTCTCGGCTTGTGCCCTTTTATGGGCGTATCCAAAAAACTCGAGACCGCCATTGGCATGGGCCTTGCCACTACGTTTGTCTTAACATTAGCCTCGGTGTGTTCCTATTTAGTTGAAACTTACATTCTTGCGCCGCTTGGTATTGATTACTTGCGTACCATGAGCTTTATCCTCGTCATTGCCGTCGTCGTGCAATTTACCGAAATGGTGGTGCATAAAACCAGCCCAACACTGTACCGCTTGTTGGGTATTTTCTTGCCTTTGATCACCACAAACTGTGCGGTATTAGGTGTCGCCTTACTCAATATCAATGAGAACCACAGCTTTGTTGAGTCCATTATTTATGGCTTTGGCGCGGCCGTTGGCTTTTCATTGGTGTTAATCTTGTTTGCCTCGATGCGTGAGCGCATTCAAGCAGCGGATGTCCCCTCTCCTTTCAAAGGGGCTTCCATTGCCATGATTACCGCCGGTTTAATGTCTCTTGCCTTTATGGGCTTCACTGGATTGGTCAGTTAATTTTATGTCTACTCTACTCATTGCCATTGCTGCATTAGCGGCGCTTGCGGCTGTCTTTGGCGTTATCCTCGGCTTTGCTGCGATTCGCTTTAAAGTGGAAAGTGACCCCATTGTCGAACAAATCGATGACATTTTGCCTCAAACCCAATGCGGTCAGTGCGGTTACCCGGGGTGTCGCCCCTACGCCGAGGCGATTGCCAATGGTGACGACATCAACAAATGCCCTCCAGGGGGTCAAGCGACCATTGAAAAACTCGCTGATTTAATGGGGGTGGAAGTACAAGAATCGGCGCACGATTTAGACAACGAAGTCAAAACTGTCGCCTTTATTCACGAAGATATGTGTATTGGCTGTACTAAGTGTATTCAAGCCTGCCCAGTGGATGCCATCGTCGGCGGCACGAAAGCCTTGCACACCGTGATCAAGGATGAATGTACCGGTTGTGATCTCTGTGTCGCACCTTGTCCAACGGATTGTATTGAAATGATTCCAGTGGCTACCACGACGGAAAACTGGAAATGGCAATTAGAACAAATACCCGTGGTTGATGTGACCCATCAATCATCGACTCATTAAGGGGTCACATGCTGTCGCTCATAGAACAAATAAAATCCGGTGCATTGTGGGACTTTCCGGGCGGAATTCATCCCGCCGACAATAAAAAGCAGTCCAATACACTGCCGTTAAGTCAATGTCCACTTGCCAAAGAGCTGATCATCCCACTCAAACAACACATTGGCAAAGCGGGCCACATTCTTGTTGCACCCGGCGACCAAGTCAAAAAAGGTCAAGCATTAACTCGTGCTACGACAGGGTTTACTGTTCCAGTTCACGCCTCGACGTCGGGCACCATTGCCGCGATTGAGCCAAGAACCACCGCTCACCCTTCCGCCTTGCCAGAACTGTGTGCAGTGTTGATCCCCGATGGTCAAGATCAATGGATCGAAAAGCAGCCCTTAGCGGATTATCGACAGGTAGAAGCCGAAAAACTGCTTGATCGAATTCGCGATTACGGTATCTCAGGTATGGGCGGGGCCGGTTTTCCCAGTGCTAAAAAGCTGCAATCTGGCTTGGCCAAAACCGAGATTTTGATCATCAATGCTGCTGAGTGCGAGCCTTATATCACCGCCGATGATCGCCTGATTCAAGATGAGGCCGAGCAAATCTTGACTGGCATTCGTATTGTCGAGCACATTCTCAAGCCCAAATTGACCATTATCGGTATCGAAGACAATAAACCCGAAGCGATCAAAGCCTTACAAGCGGCAGCAAAAGACAACAATATTGTCATTCGAGTGATCCCAACCAAGTACCCTTCTGGTGGTGAAAAGCAGTTAATTAAAGTCTTGACCAATTTAGAAGTGCCCAGTCGCGGCATCCCTGCAGACATTGGTATCTTGGTGCAAAACATCGGCTCTTTGTACGCCATTAAACGCGCGATTGTCGATGGCGAGCCGTTAATCGAGCGCGTTGTCACGCTCACCGGTAAAACCTTTAAACAGCCGCGCAATGTTTGGGTGCGCATCGGAACACCCGTTGAACACTTATTGCAATCGTTCGATTACAAAGCGGATAAAAAACTGCCCCGCTTAATCATGGGCGGCCCGATGATGGGCTTTACCCTGCCCCATGGCCAAGTGCCGATCACCAAAACCTCGAACTGCATTCTGGCGCCCAAAAAACGCGAAATTGCCGCTGAGCAACACGAGTTAGAGTGTATTCGCTGCAGTCAATGTGCTGAGGCTTGTCCGGCGTCTTTACTGCCTCAGCAATTGCAATGGTATGCCAAAGCGCAAGAATACGACAAACTAGAAGAACTGAATTTAAAAGACTGTATCGAATGTGGCGCTTGTGCTTTCGTTTGCCCAAGTGAAATCCCATTGGTTAACTACTACCGACAAGCCAAAGCTGAAATTCGCACTCGCCAGCAAGAAGCCGAAGCGGCAGAACGTGCCAAAGAACGCTTTGAAGCGAAAAAAGCGCGGATGGAGCGCGATAAACAAGAACGTGAAAGCCGCTTTAAATCGGCGGCCAGTGAACGTCGTAAAGCCATGCAAGACAAAGGTGACGATGCCGTCGCCGCTGCGATTGAACGCGTTAAAAACAAACAAAAGAGCGATCAGCCCGCCGCGGTGAAACCTGCCGTGGCTGCAGCGATTGCCAAAGCCAAAGCGCAACAGGCCGCCGCGCAAGAAACTCAAGCGCCATCAAGTCGCCACCAGCAGCCTGCTGGCAATGACTCATCGTCTGACAACAAAAAAGAGGCGGTCGCTGCCGCTATTGCCCGCGCCAAAGCGAAAAAAGCCAGCCAGCCCACATCGACCGATACCGACGACGCCTCCAGTCCAAGCACTTCTGTGAGCTCGGCGGCTCAACCGACATCAGGGGATGAGAAAAAAGCTGCGGTTACGGCTGCCATTGCCCGTGCCAAAGCGCGAAAAGCCGCGCAAGCAAACTCAGCCAGCGATGCTCAAACCGAAAGTACCTCTGAAGCTGAATTACCCTCAGAGCCGGTTGAAAACCCATCGGTATCCGAGTCGCCAAGCGCGCCGCAAGATCCGAAAAAAGCCGCCGTCGCCGCTGCCATTGCCCGCGCCAAAGCGCGAAAAGCCGCTCAGTCAGCCAAATCTTCAAACGAACCGGAGAATAAGTAGTGTCCTTTTTTATTGCGGGTTCGCCCCACATGCACAATCGTCGCACCACTTCAAGTCTCATGCGCTGGGTTGCCATTTGCGCCTTACCTGGCTTGATTGTTCAGTGTTATTTCTTTGGCTGGGGAACGTTAATCCAGTTGGCCTTTGCCATTGCCTTGGCACTGGCTTTAGAAGCCGGCGTTATGCTCGCAAGAGGACGAGCTCCTCGCCAAGCCCTGCGCGATAACAGCGCATTAGTATCGGCATGGTTATTAGCGGTCGCCGTCCCTCCTTTGGCGCCTTGGTGGATCATGGCGATTGGTTTGATATTTGCCATCGTCATCGCCAAACACCTATACGGAGGGCTGGGGCAAAACCTGTTTAATCCTGCCATGGTCGCTTATGTCGTTTTGCTGATCGCCTTCCCTGTGCCGATGACCAGTTGGAGTGCACCTGACAGTATCGCCGCACACAGTGTCAGCTTCTCACAGGCACTATCACTTATTTTTACGGGTTTTGATCCTCAAGGCCTATCCTTATTGCAAATTCGCAGTGACCTAGATGGGATCACGATGGCCACCCCACTCGATGGTATGAAAACCGCACTTAAAGCGGGAACAAGCGTGACAGAATCGATGACAATGCCGATTTTTAATGCCTTTGCCGGTCAAGGGTGGATGTGGGTTAACTTTGCGTACTTGGTCGGCGGGCTGATCTTATTGCAGCAACGCGTGATTCAATGGATGATCCCCGTGGCCTTTTTGTTGGCTCTGACTCTGCTCAGTACGATCAGTTGGCTGGTCTCGCCCGATAACTCACCAACGCCTTGGTTCCACTTGTTGTCTGGAGCGACCATGTTAGGGGCTTTCTTCATTGCCACCGATCCGGTTTCAGCGTCAACCACAGTCAAAGGCAGGCTGATATTTGGCGCAATGATTGGCGCTTTGGTTTACATCATTCGCACTTGGGGAGGGTTCCCAGACGGTGTCGCTTTTGCTGTTCTGATCGCCAATATGTGTGTTCCTTTGATTGATTATTACACCAAACCCAGAACTTACGGGCACTAGGAGCAACCATGATTTTTAAAGCTATCCAAAAAAATGGCGTAACTTTGGCGCTGTTCGCTTGTGCCACGACTGGGGTAGTCGCCATCACGCAATACCTGACGGCCGATCGCATTCAAGCACAGCAAGAGGCGCAGCTCAAAGCAACATTAAACCAAGTGATTCCGTTATCTGCTCATGACAACGACCTCACTCAATCCTGTACGCTTGTTCGTGATCCGCTACTTGGTACCGACCAAGCGATGCCGGCCTATATCGCCACGCTCAATGGCCAAGTGAGTGCCATCGCCATTGAAAGCATTGCCCCAGATGGTTACAGTGGACCGATTAAACTGATCACAGGGGTCGACCTCAATGGTCAAGTATTAGCGACCCGTGTGTTGCAACACAATGAAACGCCAGGCTTGGGGGATAAAATTGATATCCGCATCTCAAATTGGATCCGCAGTTTCACCGGAAAAACCGTCACCGATGACAATCGAGAACATTGGAAAGTAAGAAAAGACGGCGGTGATTTTGATCAATTCACCGGTGCCACCATCACGCCAAGAGCGGTGGTCAAAGCCGTTCGCAACACGGTGGATTATGTCAATCAACACCAAGAGCAATTGATCGCCCAAATTCATCAATGTGAGGAGTAACCCATGACATCTGACACTCGTGTGTTAATAAAAAATGGCTTGTGGGACAACAACCCCGCCCTAGTCCAATTACTCGGCTTGTGCCCTCTGCTGGCCGTTTCCTCAACCTTGACCAATGCCCTTGGCCTTGGCATCGCGACGCTGTTGGTTTTGGTGGGTTCTAATGTCACGGTTTCACTGATCCGCGATTACGTACCCAATGAAATTCGCATTCCGGTTTTTGTTATGATTATCGCGGCTTTGGTGACCTGTGTACAATTGCTGATGAATGCCTTTGCCTATGGTTTGTACCTGTCATTGGGGATTTTTATCCCTCTCATTGTGACCAACTGCATTATTATTGGTCGTGCCGAGGCTTTTGCTTCTAAAAATGCCGTTATGCCTTCGGCGATCGATGGATTTTGGATGGGCAGCGGCATGACGCTGGTCTTGGTGTTACTTGGCGCTCTGCGTGAAATCATCGGTAATGGGACCTTGTTTGACGGCGCCGATTTGTTACTGGGTGACTGGGCCAAAGTATTGAGAATTGAAATTTTCCACTTTGACAATAGCTTTTTATTAGCGCTCTTACCCCCAGGAGCTTTTATTGGTGTTGGTTTGTTAATCGCCCTAAAAAACACCATAGATCACCACCGCGCCGAGCGCCAAAGCAGCCGGGCTGACAAGCCTAAAATTGAGCGGGCGCGTGTCACCAATGTTTAGCCCCGTTTCTGTTTCGCTCCGATTCGCGTTTTTAGTTTGAGATAATCACCATGACGACTCCGGTTTCAAAAAAAGAAAAAGTAGCCGCCATCATTAATATCCTTGATGAGCTCTACCCTGAAGTGCCGATCCCGTTGGATCACAAAGACCCCTACACTTTATTGATCGCTGTGCTCTTGTCTGCACAATGTACCGATGAACGGGTCAATCAAATTACGCCCAAATTGTTTGCCAAAGCGGACAATCCAGCGGATATGGTGAAGTTAACCATTGATGAGATCAAAGACATCATCAAACCCTGTGGCCTATCCCCGATGAAATCTAAAGGTATTTGGCATTTATCGGATATGATTCTCAAACAACACAATGGCCAAGTCCCCGCCGATTTTGACGCCCTAGAAGCCATGCCTGGAGTCGGCCACAAAACCGCCTCTGTGGTGATGTCGCAAGCATTTAACATCCCAGCCTTTGCCGTTGACACGCATATTCACCGCTTGATGTACCGTTGGGGATTATCAAACGGCAAAAGTGTTGAACAGACAGAACGCGATGCCAAGAGGCTGTTTCCCAAAGAGAAGTGGAATAAGCTTCACTTGCAAATCATCTATTACGGCCGTGAGTATTGCCCCGCACGAGGCTTCTCACTGGACAAATGCATCATTACCCGCCAGTATGGGCGTCGCAGTTTCATCAACCAAGTCTTAAAAGAACAAGCTAAAAAACAAAAGAAATAGAATGGCCTCGCTTGTCATGCCCATCGGCAGTCCAGTGCGACCTGATTGCAATGAGAAACAAGACCAATCTAACTCAATAGTGGGGTAAAAAGACTCGTTAACGTCGTTGAGAAAATCATTGGCATAATAACTACTTAGATTATTGCCTTGTTCTCAAACTTGATACCTGCGTTATCATAGATCCCACACTGAATCAGATTGGTATAAAACGGCTTAACCGCTGTGTTCGCCACAAGACAATTTGTAAAACGAGGAGTTTTTATGTCAAACAATCGTATTCTGCACACCATGTTACGCGTTGGTGATCTCGACCGCTCAATTGAGTTTTACACCAAAGTGTTGGGTATGACGTTACTGCGCACCAATGAAAATAAGCAATACGAATACACGCTTGCCTTTATCGGTTACGGTGATGAGTCTGAAGGTGCCGTTATTGAATTGACCTACAACTGGGGAACTTCTGAGTACGACCTTGGCAATGCTTATGGCCACATTGCCATTGGTGTTGATGATATTTATGCTACCTGTGACGCCATCAAAGCCGCAGGCGGTAATGTCACCCGTGAAGCGGGCCCGGTCAAAGGCGGCACCACGGTGATCGCGTTTGTCAAAGACCCAGACGGCTACATGATTGAGTTAATTCAAAACAAAAACGCCACGGCCGGCCTAGAAGGCTAAGTCCGTTGTTTTTGAATCGCTTACATTGACGATAATATAAAGCAGGGCTCTCCCTGCTTTTTTATTATAGAAAAGCTTTACATGATAATTCTTATCGTTTAGATTTATAGCCTATTATATTTTTAGGATGTTGATCATGATCAGTGAATGGGAAAAACACACACTGCTTGCCGATACGGCGATGCAACTCGACAATCCGAGTCAAAGCATTTTGCATTATCAACAAGCGTTAACCTTAAGTGAGCAAATTCTTGATTCGAATGAAATTGAAATCGATGAAAGATTGACGATTGCCGTAATCTCTTGCCACAACCTCGCTCAATTTTGGCGCTGGGCTGGTGATAGCGATTACGAGTTGAAATACCTTCAACTTGCTTCTGAGCGTGTCTTAACCTTGATCCCTCAATGCCCCCATCGCAGTTGTGCCAGTTTTGTAGAACCCATTGGCTGTTGTAAAAAAGCCTTGGTAGATTTTATGAAACGCCACCCAAATCCCGTGATTGCAAAACACGTACAAGATATTGATACCGCGACAAGCTGTGAGATCATTGCCAAATTCAGATTGAACTAACCATTTTATCGGCATTGACGGAAAGCAAAAAGGCGATGATTTACATCGCCTTTTTGTATTTATGCACTTTGCTTAATGAGGTTTATACCCTGTGTATTACCCTATTTCCCTTACCACAAGCTTAGACACCACTTCTCCCAAAAGAGATGACCACACGGCGGTTCTGATCTTTGCCTATCGGTGAGGCGTTATCGGCGATAGGTCTGCGCTTGCCAAAGCCTTGCGCCTCAATACGATCCTCGGGCAAGCCTAAGGTTTTAAAGTAATCTCTTAGCGATTGAGCCCGTCTTTCCGTTAAGTCTTGGCTCTCATCTTTACCTAAATTGCTGTCGAGATAAGCCGACACCAATACTAAGTCTATATCTTGATTGTATTTGAGGTATTGAGCAATTTGATCAAGTCGTTTGCGAGACGCTTTGGTCAATTTATCGCCTTGGCGCTCATAATGAAGAATGGTAAACGCAATGTCTTCAAAGCTGTACGGTAATAAATTTTGCAAACAGCGACTAAATTGGTTGTAACTTTGTTGAAATAACACGGATGACAAGGAAATTTCGATGCGTTGATCGCGATCTTGCCATTCTTGATAACTGAATGTCGGCTGACGACCGCGTTCCAACTCCGATAACATCACCCATGGGGTCTGACCGCCGACATAACCATCAAACTGTTGAAAGAACTCCAATTTTTGCAACCTTTGTGCCGCCTCTCCCGCCTGCCAAGGTGCGGGTAATGACACCAAGCTGACCGAACGCGTACGGGCCATAGGTCGCCACATTTTTAGTTCAAAATCCAAGTTCAACTTTTTACTGGCACGCGCACTGAATTCAGCATTGCCATAATTGGGAATGGGGTGGACCAAACGACAAGACAAGGGCGTGTCTTCGGTTAAATTCCAGTGTGATTGCTCTGGCGTTGCAACATAGTGCTTTTCTATCATCGCCCAACTGGGAAAGGCAATGACAGATAACATCAAACCGCTATATTTCAACAGATTTAACATGTCTATTCTTCTCTTTGATGGCAGTGGCAATAGTTTGCCGAGTCTTAATCTCATCGCCAACTGTGGTACCTTAATTGCCACTCCATAGGATAACACTTGGCCAAGATTTCAGCGTTATCGGGTAGGAGTACGGCAACGTTTGTGCGTAGATCGTGACTCGATATTTCAACTATGCAAAACCCTCGCCAACAATAATCACCGTGTAATAAAGTTTCTCTAACTTGAAGGTTTTTCTACCGCTCATAATCTGCAATAATGCAGCCTTTGTCACCCACCTTGAGTTACCATGTCTGCAGAACAAGACGCTACCGCTTTAAAAGATCGATTTAGAGGCTTTTTTCCCGTTGTCATTGACGTTGAAACCGCGGGTTTTAACCATCAAACCGATGCGCTGTTGGAAATTTGTGCCATTACTTTAAAAATGGACCAAGAGGGTCAATTACAACCCGCCTCAACAATGCACTTTCATGTTTTACCTTTTGAAGGTGCCAATTTAGAGCCAGCCGCCTTGGAATTTACCGGCATTCGCGACCCGTACAGCCCATTGCGCGGCGCTGTCACCGAAGATGTGGCTCTCAAAGAAATTTATAAAATGGTGCGCAAAGAACAAAAAGCCGCTCAGTGTAATCGCGCCATTATGGTCGCTCACAATGCCGCTTTTGACTTGAACTTTGTCAATGCCGCCAATGAGCGATGCAAATTAAAACGCATTCCTTTTCACCCATTTGCCACATTTGATACCGCAGCGCTCAGCGGCTTGGCATTTGGTCAAACCGTACTCGCTCGTGCCTGTATCACCGCAGGTATGACCTTCGACAATAATGAAGCCCACTCCGCCTTGTATGATACGCAAAAGACGGCCGATTTATTCTGCAAAATCGTCAATAAGTGGCAAGCCCTTGGGGGTTGGCCGGTTACTGATAATAATGAAGAAAAAATGTAAACATAACTATCCGAGAAAATTATGAATCCTGTTGTTTTATCTGTCTGCATCATGCTGGTATTGGCATTGATGCGCGTAAATGTGGTGGTGGCACTGACCTTTAGTGCCATCGCTGGTGGTTGGTACTCAGGTATGAGTCTGACTGATGCAGTGTCTACCTTTGAAAGTGGTTTAGGCGGCGGCGCGACCATCGCCTTGAGTTACGCAATGTTGGGGACGTTTGCAGTGGCAATCTCTCGCTCTGGGGTGACTGACTTATTGGCCCAATCGGTGATCAAACGCTTTATTGGTCATGAAAACCAAACCGCTTCGACGGGGTTAAAATACGCATTGATCGTTGCGCTTGTGCTGATCACTATGTCATCGCAAAATATTATCCCTGTGCATATCGCCTTTATTCCGATTTTAATTCCCCCTCTTTTAGGTGTTTTTGCCAAACTAAAACTTGATCGTCGCTTGGTCGCTTGTGTCCTCACTTTTGGTTTGATCACACCGTATATGGTTTTACCCATTGGATTTGGCGGCATTTTCTTGAACAATATCCTGCTCAAGAATTTACACGATAATGGCCTAACAGAGATTACAGCAGCGCAAATTCCCCATGCCATGCTCTTGCCTGGGGCTGGCATGGTGTTTGGCTTGTTGGTCGCGGTATTAATTAGCTATCGCAAACCCCGTGACTATGCAGTCACAGAATACACAGCGCCGCAAGCCGAACAAAAAACCATTAACCCAAGACACATTTTGGTATCTATCTTCGCTATCGTCGCCGCCTTGAGTGTGCAGTTGTTGTCTGGCTCGATGATCATTGGCGCTCTGGCCGGCTTTACCGTATTTAATTTAGGTGGTGTGATTGCTTGGAAAGACACTAATGACGTGTTTACCAAAGGCGTTCATTTAATGGCCATGATCGGTTTTATCATGATTGCTGCAGCCGGTTTTGCCGAAGTCATGAAAGCCACCAACGGTGTTGAAAGCTTAGTTCAATCGCTATCGACTTCCATTGGCGACAATAAACCCCTTGCCGCGTTCCTGATGCTGGTGGTGGGCTTGTTGGTCACCATGGGAATTGGATCGTCATTTTCTACTATCCCGATTATTGCCACTATCTACGTTCCTCTCGCGATGGCCTTTGGCTTCTCGCCGATGGCGACCGTGGCACTGGTGGGTACTGCTGCGGCGTTAGGTGATGCGGGCTCTCCAGCTTCCGACTCCACCTTGGGGCCAACATCTGGCTTGAATGTCGATGGGCAGCACGAGCACATTTGGCAAACGGTTGTACCGACATTTTTGCATTACAACCTACCCTTGATTGCCTTTGGTTGGTTAGCCGCGATGACGCTGTAATCGCTTTATAATTCAACACAAAAAAGAAAGGGCTTGGTATGACCAAGCCCTTTTTATTTTCAGCAAATATCGCTTTATATTTCGCGATATGAACCCCTGTTACTCTTCAGGTTGCGCTTTTGCTGCCGCTTCTTTAACCAAAGGCTGCAGTTCACCTTTTTGGAACATCTCAAGAATGATGTCGCAACCGCCGATCAACTCGCCTTCAACCCAAAGCTGTGGGAAAGTGGGCCATTGTGCGTATTTTGGCAACTCAGCGCGAATATCAGGGTTTTGTAGAATATCAACGTAAGCAAATTTCTCACCACACGCCATTAGCGCTTGTGATGCTTGTGAAGAGAAACCACAACTAGGCAACTTAGGTGAGCCTTTCATGTAAAGTAGAATGGTGTTCTCTTCAATTTGCTGTTTGATTTTATCAATAGTTTCCATATCACCCTCTGTGATCATTAATGTCAATTTTCCTCATTCTACCCCAATACGACAGAATTTAAACCTCGATGTGAAAAGCACGGGATAAATTCCTATCATCAGCTAGCCGTTGGCGCGAATCCAATGGCATTTTCGCAATAAATTTCTAACAAAATCACAGAAAATCACCTTGTTAAGTCCTACTCTAGTATCCTCTTTTCCCTTTCTAAGTACGAAATAGTCATGGCAAAAATTGAATATAAACCCTTAAATCAACTCAAGGCGGTTCTTTTTGATCACGATGGTACCCTGGTCGACTCAGAAACCGTACACGGCCAAATGTGGCAAACCATTCTTGAGCAATATGCCATCGAATTTAACCACAAAGATTATCAACTGCGCTACCAAGGGCAACCCAGTCGGCTCAACGCTGAGCAACTGTGCAAAGACTATCTGTTACCCGTTGAGCCTCACGAACTGTTGCGGCAAAAAGAACAAGCCACAAAGCGCTATTTATCCCAACAAGCCTTTCCCTTAATGCCTGGCGCACTCTCAGCATTGCAAAAGCTAAACCGAGCCGGTATCCAAGTGGCGATCGTCACAGGCGCAGACCGCCAAGCCGTAAACAAAACTCTGGTTGACCATCAACTCAACCAACTGATTTCCTGTGTGGTGAGCAATGAAGATGTACCACACAGCAAACCTGCGCCAGATGTGTATCAGCACGCCCTTGAAGTACTCGGTTTTGCGCCATCACAATCGGTCGCGGTAGAAGATAGTCAAACGGGCTGTCAATCAGCCAAAGCGGCTAAATTGCACTGCATTGCCATTACCACACAAAATGACCGCTTTTCTCAAATCAGTGATCACCAATGCCCCTCTTTAGACGTCGCCATGCAGTACCTCAATATCGAGTGAAAAGCAGAGCGCGGATAAATTCAATATTTAATAAAAATCGTTAAAGAAAAGATTCGCTTAACCGATATAGGTTTTATCTCAAGGGGAACTATCTATGTCGGTCAGCACAATCAATAGCACGCCACTTATCAATGAGCTGCACTTAAATGAGCCTCATGGTCAGCCGAGCGTTAACCAAGCGATTAATCAGGGGCGACGCTCTGATTTTGCTCTATTGTTGTCGCTGCTGTCTGACGATGCAAAAGAGCAACTTTTCACTGTCGACAATCAAGCAGACGCCCAGTCGGTATCGTCACTGCGTGAACAACTTTGTGTGGCCAAGCCTCAACCTTTAATTGCGGATCACGACAGTTATGACTTAGGAGCTCAGCAAAGCAAGTTGTTGCATGCGGCGAGTTTGACCAGTAGCCACCTCAGCCACTATCTACGCCCAGAAGGTTTGTCCGTACAGCCGCAAAATACGGCAGGCTTACCTGAAGATTGTTTCCACAATTTGTCGGCCCACCAGCAGCGGCGCTTAAAAGTGGCGCACTCTGACACCCCGCCCTCAATGCGCCCGCAGCAAGGCCTGTATGAAATGCTCAACACCGCATTGAAAAAAGATCGTTTACACGCAGTGACTTAATCCGTTTTTTCCGATTGTTTTCACCTAATAGACCAACCCTAAGATTCAATTTAATTGGCATGGCACAATTTCGTCAAAAATATGACACTGCCAATTATAAAACTGTGACGCTGAGCTAAATTATCTCTTTCCCTTTATACTGTAAATGCGATTATTTGACCGTTTTCACACCTAAGATTCGTATTATTGTCCACTCTATGGAATGTATACGACTTTAGTGTTAGGGATGGGAAGTGCATGGAATTAAAAAATTCAACGGTATTAATTACCTTTGCCGGGAGTGATTTGGGTAGAAACATTGCCAATCACTTTGCGCAAACGGGCGCGACCTTGATCTTATGTGATACACATGAAGACCGGTTAGAGCATATGTTTAAGCAGTTTCAAGCTAGGAATAAAACGGTGTATGCCATGCCGGTGAGAGATTTTACGACACCGTCGTTGCAGCGACTATTTGATTGTATTGAGCAAACGGTTGGCCAGTGCCCCAATGTGATCGTCAACTGCTGGACAGCTTCCCCACTCTCTGGTTTAAATGATCCCTTAGCTGAGCGCTTTGTTGAGCCTATCGCCCAAACCGCGGCGTATTTTCAAGCTGCGGGGCATGTTGCCGCGCAACGCATGCGCGCAGTTGGTAATGAAGGCGTGATTGTCAATGTGCTTTCTTATGAAAAACATACCGATACCAAGGGCATAGAAAGTATCGGCGCTTTAGTCTCTGGCTTAACATCGAGTTGGGCAAAGGAAATGGCGCCCTATAAGATCCGCATCGGCGGTGTGATCCCCGCCCCGACTCATCAAGGCGATCCAATTGACAGCCATTACTGGGCCTGTATTCAGCAGGAACTGACCCGTAACGCTGAATACATTGTCACCAATGATTACTTCAGTGGCCGTGTGGTTAATACCGATGTATAACCCCCATCTTGCGCTATGGGGTCTTGGTAAATCTCACCTAGCTATTAACTGAGATTTACCTGTGACATTTAAAAATGACGTTCAAACAAAATAACACCAAACAAAAAACGGCCAATCAAGGCCGTTTTTTATTACTTAGGTAACCCTAGCGTTGGTCTAAAGGTTACGCTTCCGCTTTTGGTTTTGCCGCTTTAGTCGCTGCAGCAGGTTTGGCTTTACCTTGCTCTTGGTCCGCTTTTTTCTTAATCACGGTGGTCCCTTCAAATGTTTCACCTTCAATAAAAGGTTTACCGTAGTAAGAAGCCAACAAGACATCTTTGAGCTCGCTGATTAACGGGTAGCGAGGGTTCGCGCCAGTACATTGGTCATCGAAGGCCGCCACGGCAAGCTCGTCGACTTTCGCTAAGAAATCAGCTTCAGCCACTCCAGCCGCTTGAATTGACGCAGGAATATCCAATTGCAATTTAAGCTCTTCTAACCAACCTAGTAAACGCTCAATTTTTTGTGCTGTGCGATCGCCCGGTAGAGATAGCCCCAAGTGATCCGCCACTTCAGCGTAACGACGACGTGCTTGTGGGCGGTCGTATTGAGAGAACGCGGTTTGCTTGGTCGGATTGTCATTGGCATTGTAGCGAACGACGTTACACATCAGCATCGCATTGGTCAAACCGTGTGGCAAGTGGAACTCCGCACCAACTTTGTGTGCCATAGAGTGACACACACCCAAGAACGCATTGGCAAACGCGATACCGGCGATGGTTGCGGCGTTGTGCACTTTCTCACGTGCAATCGGGTCGTTGGCGCCATTAGCATAGCTCGAAGGCAAGTACTCTTTTAGTAACTTAAGCGCTTGTAGGGCTTGACCATCAGAGTATTCATTCGCCAACACAGAAACATACGCTTCAAGTGAGTGAACCACTGCATCGTAACCACCAAAAGCAGTCAATGATTTTGGCATGTTCATAACTAGGTTCGCATCCACAATCGCCATATTAGGCGTAATTTCATAGTCTGCCAGTGGGTATTTCGCCCCTGTTTCATCATCAGTCACGACGGCAAATGGGGTCACTTCAGAGCCAGTACCTGATGTAGTCGTAATGCACACCAATTCTGCTTTTTTACCCATTTTAGGGAATTTGTAGATACGTTTACGAATGTCCATAAAGCGCATCGCCAACTCTTCAAAGTGCGTTTCAGGATGTTCGTACATCACCCACATAATTTTCGCCGCGTCCATTGGCGAACCACCGCCAAGAGCAATAATCACATCCGGCTGGAAGCTGTTCATCTGCTCTGCGCCTTTTTTGACCACAGACAGGGTTGGATCCGCTTCAACATCAAAGAAAGTTTGAACTTCCATACCTTGAGCTTTGAGCATTTGGACAATGTCATCAGCATAACCATTGTTGAACAAGAAGCGGTCGGTCACGAGGAAAGCGCGCTTTTTACCTTCCAAATCGCCCAAGGCAATCGGCAAGCTACCGCGGCGGAAGTAAATCGATTTTGGAAGTTTATGCCACAACATATTTTCTGCTCGTTTTGCTACGGTTTTTTTGTTGATCAAGTGTTTAGGACCAACGTTTTCAGAAATGGAGTTACCGCCCCATGAACCACACCCTAAGGTTAATGAAGGTGCAACGTTGAAGTTGTACAAGTCACCAATACCGCCATGTGTAGTTGGAATATTAATCAAGATACGTGCGGTTTTCATTTTGTCGCCAAAGTAGCGAATGCGCTCTGCGTTTGCATCTTGGTTGGTGTATAAACCGGAGGTGTGGCCGATACCGCCAATTTCCACCATAGTCACCGCTTGAGCGACCGCGTCTTCAAAGTTTTCGGCGCGGAATAGGCCGAGGGTTGGTGACAGTTTTTCGTGCGCAAAGGCATCATCGTAAGACACTTTACCGTTGCCAAGGCCTTCACCGACCAATACTTTAGTATCAGCAGGAACAGTAACACCAGCAAGTTCTGCAATTGTTGCCGCTGTTTGACCGACAATTTTTGCGTTGAGGTTACCGTCTATCAACAGTACTTTACGCACTTTGTCAGCTTCTGCTTTGGTCAATACATACGCTTTGTGGGTTGCAAATCGCTCTTTGACTTCGTCATACACTTCATCGACCACAATCGCCGCTTGCTCTGAAGCACATACCACACCGTTATCAAAGGTTTTTGACATCAGGATAGAGGCCACTGCGCGCTTCACATCCGCCGTTTCATCAATCACGACAGGAACGTTACCCGCACCCACACCAATCGCAGGTTTACCCGATGAGTAGGCTGCTTTCACCATACCCGGACCACCTGTCGCCAAAATAAGCGCAATGCCTTCGTGTTTCATTAGTGCGTTTGAAAGCTCAACAGAAGGCTGGTCAATCCAACCGATAATGTCTTTCGGTGCGCCCGCAGCAACTGCCGCATCAAGGACTAATTTGGCCGCATCATTAGTTGAGTTTTTCGCTCTTGGGTGCGGTGAAAAGATAATACCGTTACGCGTTTTGAGCGAGATCAGTGATTTAAAAATCGCGGTTGACGTTGGGTTCGTGGTTGGAACAATACCGCAGATGATACCGACAGGCTCTGCAATGGTCATGGTGCCTAAATTGTCATCTTCTTCTAGAACACCACAAGTCTGTTCATCTTTGTATTTATTGTAAATAAACTCTGAAGCAAAGTGGTTTTTGATTACTTTATCTTCCACAATACCCATGCCAGACTCCGCAACCGCTTGTTGAGCCAATGGGATACGGGCTTGGTTGGCCGCCAATGAAGCCGCGCGGAAAATCTTATCCACTTGCTCTTGGCTAAACGTGGCAAATTCAGCTTGGGCTTTTTTCACTCGTGCAACCAAGGCATCAAGTTCGGCTAAATTCGTTACAGGCATATTATTTCTCCTAATAAGGCTTTAATCATTCAAAAACTATTTATTAACGACTCTCACTGACGACCAAGTGTTTAGTAAATTGTTTTCATGTGGTGAGTATATCCCCCGCTTTGTTCAGCAAAATTGATTCAGATCATTATCGATGGAATAAAGTGACAAAAACGAAAAAAATGTGCCACAAATCAATATAAACCATTGTTTTAAAAGAATTAGATATTTAAAGACAAAATTAACATTAACTGAAAGACTTGTTGTTTCGGACAAGCTTTTAACCTGGGTACCCAATAAGTAAGTTTCTTTCCTGTACGACGTAGGCAGTGAGCAACAAAATGGTCATCCGCTTGGGCTTGTAATACGAAAGGGCAAAGCAGGCGCAAATAACAAGCAGCCAAGTAACATTAGTTTTTTTTGCGATAACTGACTTTACCCTTATTTTTTTTCACTCGTTAAACGGCTGGATTTCGCCTAAAGTATGCGCGTTTTCTCTCAAGGTAATAAATGCAATGACATCGTTTGAACTGGCTATTTTTATGCAATTCTTCTTGGGCCTAGTGGCTGCGGTTAACCCCGTGGGAATCATGCCTATTTTTGTCTCACTCACGGGACACATGAGTGAAGAAGAAAAGAACAAAACCGCCGTCACCGCTCATGTATCGGTCGCGGTCATTTTGATTATTTCCCTTTTAGCCGGTCAATGGTTGCTGGATATGTTCAGTATTTCACTCAACTCATTCCGTGTCGCAGGGGGGTTGTTATTGATGACTATCGCTTTTTCGATGATGAGTGGTAAACTCGGTGAAGATAAGCAAAATAAACAAGAAAAGTCGGAATACGTCAGCCGTGAACAAATCGGTGTTGTGCCCTTAGCCATGCCTCTGATGGCCGGCCCTGGTGCAATAAGTTCAACCATCGTATTTGGGGCTCGCTATCCATCGACACTCGATACCTTTGGCATTATTGGTACGATTATCGCCTTTTCATTTTGCTCTTGGTTACTCTTTCGCAGTGCGCGCCTTATCGTCCGTTTTTTAGGTCAAACCGGCATCAATGTTATTACTCGTATCATGGGCTTGATTTTAGGCGCTTTAGGCATCGAGTTTATGGCCAATGGCTTGCGTCATTTGTTCCCAGGTCTTGCTTAAATCAACGCTCACATAAGGCGTGTCTATCCCCAGACAAAATGAGGACAGTCATAAAAACAGTGTTCCTGGTTTCGTCAAAAGGGCTCACTCACTCTGTGTCTCACTGTTGCTATCATTCAACTCATCGATTGTGACGATCGATTATCAGGATCAAACAAAAAAAGCGCCGTGAAGGCGCTTTTTGTATTTTTTAGGTTTGTTGAGCTGATTACTTCTCTTGCAACAAAATTCGCAAAGTACGACGTAATGGCTCAGCGGCGCCCCACAATAATTGGTCACCAACCGTAAAGGCATTGAGGAAATCATTACCCATCGACATTTTACGCAAACGACCAACTGGAACCGACAAGGTGCCCGTTACTTTGGCTGGAGTCAGATCAGCAACCGTTGCTTCTTTGTCGTTTGGCACAACGCTCACCCACTGGTTGTGCGATGCAATCATGTCTTCAATCTCATCGATTGGCACATCTTGTTTCAATTTAATAGTCAGTGCTTGTGCGTGACAGCGCATCGCACCAATACGTACACATGTGCCATCAATTGCGATAGGGTTTGCTGAGCTGCCCAAAATCTTGTTCGCTTCAACGCCCGCTTTCCACTCTTCTTTGCTTTGGCCGTTATCCAACTTCTTGTCGATCCAAGGAATTAACGAGCCAGCCAATGGCGCGCCAAAGTTACTGGTTGGGAACTCTTGTGAACGAAGAGTTTGAGCAACTTTGCGGTCGATGTCTAAAATCGAACTGGCAGGGTTTGCAAGCTCAGAGCTCACAGAATCGTTAACGACGCCCATTTGAGCGATCAACTCACGCATATTTTGCGCACCAGCCCCTGATGCGGCTTGATACGTCATTGCGCTCATCCATTCAACCAGACCTTTTTCATACAAGCCACCCAATGCCATCAACATTAAGCTCACTGTACAGTTACCACCGACATAAGTGTTGACGCCACTGTGGATGCCTTGTTGAATTTGGCTCAAGTTTACCGGATCTAACGTAATGATTGAGTCATCAGCCATACGCAAAGTCGACGCGGCATCAATCCAATACCCTTTCCAACCTGCCTGACGAAGAGCAGGGTACACTTTTTCGGTATATCCACCGCCTTGACAAGTGATAACAGCATCAAGTTGTTTTAGGCTCTCGATGTCAAACGCGTCTTGCAGCAGACCGGCATCTTTACCAAAATTCGGTGCGGCAATGCCGACTTGTGACGTGCTGTAAAATACCGGCTCAATCAAATCAAAATCTTTCTCTTCGATCATGCGCTGCATCAATACAGAACCGACCATACCACGCCAACCGACTAAACCAACTCTCATTCTATCACTCTCCGTGTCTTTCAAATTATCTGTACAACATAGTTCAATTTTCTCAGCAAAATCTCAAGTCTTTCATGACAAAAAATCGAAATATTTACATGGAAATTGCTCATATACCCTAACAATATTCTCTTTTTTAAACCAGTTACCACGTAATTTAATATCAATTAGCGCGTCAGTTGGTCTTTTAAATTGGGCGGAGTGCCCTTGATGGTCAAGGTATCGGTTTCTGGATCGTAGAAGACCCTTTCCCCTAATAAAAGGCTGTCAAAACTGATGTTCAGACCACCACCAGCCCCAACGTATTTGGTTAGCTTTCTTACCGTTGCTCGGTCGGCGGGAAAAGACTCTTCTAACTCATACCCCTGAGATTGAGTGAAATCGGCAAAGCTGCTGCCGTCTTTGCTGGCCGGTAACTCGCTAGACAATTCTTTAATCGCCACCTCATCGCCAGATTTTAATTGGTCATTACAGTAATCAAAAACTTGTTTCTTGTATTCCAGACTTTCACTTTTTTCGAGCTGAGCATCCTCACAAAAGTCACTTACCGCCTGCATTAGCACTTGGTTTTGCTGTTTGGGATCTAGCCCGACTTCAGCTTGTAAGAAATCTAAGAAAAAGTCGGCCACTTTACGACCCACTCGCCCTTTCACATAAGAAAGGTAACGATTTGAATCGCTGTCTGTCTCGTAGGTTGACAGGTCAATACGCGCAGCAATGTCCATTTTTGTGATATCGAGATAGGCTGTGTCGCTGATATTCAACCCATCGGTGACTTTTAAGCTATGTTTAAGAGGAATGATGCCAACAAACAGGTATTCCGTTGATAAACTTTGATAAACCGCAAACACTAAAATGCCTTGCTCGGCAAAGGGGTACTTTTGCAGCTCTTCTTTTAAACGATGGCCACCTTGCTGAGAAAAGTCAGAAAAGGACAATGTATTATGGCGAAAATCGCTTAACCACTGCTTAAAGTCGCTGTCTTCTTTAAAACAACCAAAGCCTTTACCCGCTTTAGAGTGAAAGACTCGGTGTAGCTCGGCGACAAGGTTCTCACTGAATTCATCATGCTCTAAAGCGTCAGAGCGAAATTGTACGGTTAATTGGTCTTGCTCGTCTTTAACCAATTGATGAAGAATGACATTAGAAAGGTTTAAGCTCATAGTGAATTTATCGCGCTTCAAGGTTTAAGTTCATAGGTGATGTAGGGTATCATAAGTCGCTTTTACTATCATTATTAGAGTCTTTATGC
>JBFGYW010000029.1:0-24030 GCA_041587235.1 Vibrio sp. | reverse complement strand
TCCCCCAATGACTGGATACCTATCATTGGGGTATTTTTTTGCAAACACTTCGAACGGAAAAACATGGCTGTCTTGATATAATTCTTGGTCACTAACTTAATCAGATAGGTATAACTTTAACCTTTATTGTTGCAATATTTAGAACAATTTGTTGGTTATAAAGCACTTTTTTAGCCTTGTTGGCTGTGATTTAATCAATGTTGTGATGATACAGGCAATGACATTAAAGGAGTCAATGCTTTTATCTCGTATCACACTCAAAGGTTCTATTTGCTTGCGATTCAACACAGAGGCTGTGTTGCCGTGAGTCAACAACAAGGAAAAAACTATGGATGGTTTAAAAAAACAGTTTGCAAACTGGAAACTTCACTTATTGGTGGTCGCTATGTCAGTGGTCGCCGAACAGATAGGCGTGTTGAAAATTCCGTTATTCAGCGGCATTGTTATCGTGCTCCTGCCTCTATTCTATTCTTTTATCTTCGGGTTATTACTCAACCCAAATGTCATTACGAAAGCGAAAGCTGTGCTCAGCTCAGAGCAAGCGAGCAAGGCCACACCAATCATCATCATTTCTGTTCTGCCGTTTTTGGCAAAATTTGGCACTCTCATTGGACCTTCGTTAGATAAAATTTTGGCTGTTGGGCCGGCGATGATTTTTCAAGAGTTAGGAAACTTAGGCACACTCTTGATTGCTATGCCGATGGCTATTTTGGTATTGAAAATGGGCAGAGAGTCGATAGGGGCGTGTTTTTCGATTGCCCGTGAGCCTAATATTGCCCTGATATCAGACAAATATGGATTAAAAAGTCCGGAAGGAATCGGTGTTATGGGCATTTACGTTATGGGGACGATGTTTGGCACCTTGTATTTTACCCTATTAGCGTCCTTTTTAGCTTCTACGGGGTGGTTTGATATTCGCGCTTTAGCCATGGCTTGTGGCGTAGGCAGTGGCAGTATGACAGCAGCTTGCTCAGCCTCTCTTGGTGAGGTGGTACCTGAGTTGAAAAACGACATTCTCGCTTTGGCGGGGGCGAGTAATCTATTGACCAACGCCAGCGGTCTATTTGTTGGTTTGTTCATTGCACTACCATTAGCTGAAAAGTTGTACGCTTTGTGTAGCGCGTTGACCACGACATCAAATAAAGCAGCAGCGGAGTAATCATTATGTCTGAATTAGCGAAAAAGAACCCAAATGCAACGATTAACTTAACTGACTATACTCAAGTGTTAGCTATTGTTTGCCTAGTTTCGTTATTGAGTAATTGGTCTGGTACTGGCATTGCTCCTTGGTCAGCACTGCCAGGCATGCTGATAATATTTTCTATGGTGGTCGTCAGTTTGATGGTTGCGAAAGTCATGCCCTTCTATTTGCCATCGGTGGCTTGGCTTTCTCTGATTAGTGTCGGGCTGACATTGCCGATATCACCATTAGCCCCGTGGATTTTACAGCATTTGAGCAATATCTCCTTTTTGAGTTTAGTGAGCCCAGTTCTGGCCTATGCCGGCTTGGCGATCAGTAAAAAAGAGATCACAACATTTAAATCTGCAGGGGTAAAGATTGTGATTATCGCGGTATTAGTCTTTACCGGCACTTACATTGGTTCTGCTATCGTGGCGAATACCTTACTGTGAGTGCGTTGCTAACCAAACGTATTTAGACCAACTCAACCAGGGTAACCACCTAGGTATTGGTTGCCCTGTGAACAACAAGGAAGCGTGATTTAATGCTTGAACATGTCCAAGAAAATTCTGATTTCCATTTGCAGTTGACATCCTGGCGACGTGATCTTCACGCCCATCCAGAAACGGCATATCAAGAAGTCAGAACGGCGAAGTTTATTACTCAAATACTCAGCCAGTACGATTTTGCCATCACTCAAGGATTGGCGGGTACTGGAGTGGTCGCCACTTTGCAAGGCGATCTTGGCGAGGGAGAGGCGATTGGTTTGCGTGCCGATATGGACGCATTGGATATGACTGAGCTCAACCAGTTTGACCACCGGTCGATGTATGAGGGAAAAATGCACGCTTGTGGCCACGATGGTCACACTATTATGTTATTGGCTGCGGCGATTTCTCTTGCCAAATCCCGACAGTTTTACGGCAAAGTCCACTTTATTTTTCAGCCGGCAGAAGAAAATGAAGCGGGTGCGAAAGCCATGATCGACGATGGTCTTTTTGAACAGTTTCCTATGAAAGCCGTGTATGGTTTACACAATTGGCCAGCGCTGCCGGTTGGGGAGGCTGCAGTCCACTCAGGGCCGGTAATGGCGGCATTTGATACGTTCGACTTGATCATACAGGGCAAAGGGGGGCATGGTGCTATGCCCAATCAAGCCGTGGATCCCATTTATGCGTCCAGTTTGATTATCAACGCTTTGCAAGGCATTGTCAGTCGCAACTTAGATCCACAAAAAGCCGGAGTGGTGACGGTTACCCAAATCAACGCGGGGCATGCTTATAATGTCATTCCTGACTCGGTGACTCTAAAAGGCACCACTCGTTCTTTTTGCCCCGACGTTCGCGATCAGATTGAGCAACGTATGGCTGAGGTTGTCGAACACATTGCCAAAGCACAAGGCTGTCAGGCGTCGTTGACCTACACCAGACGCTATCCTGCGACGGTTAACCACGCTGAAGAAGCCAAGCATTGTTGGTCTGTTCTTACCAAAATGGCGGGGATTTCGACCGTGTGGCAAGACCCACCCGCGAGCATGGGGGGCGAAGACTTTGCTTTTATGTTGGAGCGATGCCCTGGTGCATATATCTGGCTTGGCAGTGGGGATGCGAGCCATAGTCACAATTTGCATCACCCTAATTTTGACTTTAATGATGCAATCATTCCTCATGGCACAAACTTTTGGCTCAACCTAGTCACGCATTTGTTGTCGTCTGATGAGGGCAACAAAGAGCAATAAGCATTATGCTTTCCCCTAGTCGACAAGGTGAAATGCGACTAAGGGGATCTTGACCACGAGATAGGGCCTATGGATGAACGAGCATTAAAATATTTTGAAGTCGTGTACAAAACAACCAGTATTCGTGCGGCATCAGAGGTGTTACATGTTTCTCCTTCGGCGATCAGTCGAAAAGTCGCGCAACTAGAGTCTCAACTGGGGATTTCATTGGTTGAGCGAATCGGGCGAGGAATTAAAGTTACTGAAGCGGGCAGTCAATTATTTTCATACATTCAAGAAGTGAATCAAAGAAGAAATACATTACTGAACAAGCTGTCTGAACTGGATAACTTAAAAACGGGTACGTTAAGAGTCGCGATTGGGGGCGGTTTTATCTCTGATTTTACCCATGCAGTGGTCAGTGAATTTACGCGTTTGTACCCTGGGGTTAAGCTGATTTTACACGTCGGTGGCGGTGATGAAGTCATCGAGCAAATTCTTCATGACGAAGCGGATATTGGCGTATTACTCAATGCACCGTGTGATCCGAGAATCGACGTTCTTCATTCTTGTTTATTCCAAGCGCTTAGTTTAGTGGTCCCCAATCAAAGTATGTGGGCTAGTTGGAGACAGTGCGACGCATCACAATTGTCTGAGATCCCTCTGGCGGTGTTGAATCAAAGCTTTAGTATTCGACGTGCTTTGGATTTATACAGTGTCAGACAAGGGGCGCGCCTTAAGATTGCCATGGAATGCAACTCTTTTGATGCGGTGAAAAATTACGTTGAAGCGGGTTTGGGCGCCACGGTTTTACCAACTGTGTGTATCGACAAAGAGCTGCGTCAGGGTTTGTTTAAGGCCATTGATATCGAAGGCATGGTCGCACTTGATACCAAAGTCGATATGGTGGTGCGGCGCGGTCGTGCTCATGGTGCTTCTGTCAATGCGATGAAGCGTTGTATCGTCAATTATATGCAAGCGTTTAATGTTGATGGCAACTTCGCCGCTCACGTTTAATACCCGATTGTCATTATCAAGTCTAATGTGACGTCTTCACAGATTATAGGTAAGGGAACCATGATGCTCTCTATATTTGATATTTTTAAAGTCGGTGTTGGTCCATCGAGCTCACATACCAATGGGCCGATGTTAGCGGCGTATGATTTTGTTCAACAACTCTCCCCTTGCTTAACGAGCGTCTCACGAATCCAGATTGATTTCTACGGCTCTTTGTCATTGACCGGCAAAGGACATCACACAGACCGAGCTTGTGTGATGGGATTAATGGGGTACAAACCCGACACGATTGATGTTGACAAGGCTACTTCATTACTCGAACACACACAGCAAAATCAACAATTGTGTTTAGCCGGTTGCCATTCGATTGGGTTTGCACCAGAGCGTGACTTTGTTTATCACAATACCTCATTGCCACGTCATGAAAATGCGATGACGATTCAGGCTTATGATGAAACCGATAAGCCATTACAGCAAGAAACCTATTATTCGACCGGAGGCGGCTTTATTGTGAGTGAGTCACAATGGCTGCAAGAAAATCATTCGAACAAGGGCGCTAAGTCGGTACCTTTTCCGTTTGATACGGCGCAACAATTATTAGAACTCGCGAAGGCGCATCAATTATCGATCGCAAACTTAGTTTTGTATAACGAAAACGCGCTGGTTGGTCAAAAGAAGGTCGAACAGCTAGTTAAGCAACTTTGGCAGACCTTACAAGGGTGTGTGTATCGCGGCCTAAATACGGAAGGTGTGCTCGATGGCGGCCTTAATGTGACGCGCCGAGCACCGTCACTGTATCAATCTTTATGCGCCGATGACGCGAACCAGGACCCATTGGCCGAGATGGATTGGATCAGCGCATTTGCGTTTGCCGTCAGTGAGGAAAATGCCGCGGGTGGTCAAGTGGTCACCTCACCAACGAACGGTGCCGCGGGGGTGATCCCTGCGGTGTTGATGTATTACCACCAGAGGATAAAACCGCTAACTGATGAACAATTACAGGCGTTTTTTGCCGTGAGTGGCGCCATTGGCATCTTGTATAAACTAAATGCATCAATTTCTGGTGCAGAAGTGGGTTGTCAGGGGGAAATTGGTGTCTCCTCGTCGATGGCGGCGGCTGGTTTTACGGCCCTGTTAGGCGGAACAAATGAACAAATCTGTATTGCGGCAGAAATCGCCATGGAGCATTCATTGGGGATGACCTGTGATCCGATGATGGGGTTGGTTCAAGTCCCTTGCATTGAACGCAATGGCATGGGAGCGATGAAAGCGGTTAATGCCTCTCGCATGGCGATGAAAAGAACCAGTGAAGGGGTTGTCTCACTCGACAAAGTAATTGAAGTCATGTACCAAACAGGCAAAGACATCAATCGAAAATATCGAGAAACCTCGTTGGGCGGATTGGCCTTGATTCATCTTTCCCCGCCGTGTGAATGATAAACTTAGAATACCTGACGCGATATTGATTTGAGATCAGTAGGGTACTTGGATGTCCTGATTTGTCTCTGATGGTTTGCTCTGTGGTACCTGGGGTCCTATGCTGGTGGTTTAGGGCTTGGGGGATTTTGGTGACTGTCTTGATATATTCGATCTTACTGTATTCGTCTATCAATTTTCATGACTGTCTAGATGTATTGGTTTGGGGATAATACATGGGTGTCTTCAAGTTTGAACTCTGACAAAGCGCATTGAATGAGAGTTTTTTAATTCTCTTTTTGATTCTGGTCTAAGGTAGTTCGTCATCCACCACTTCAATGGTGACGTGTCGAGCGCCTAGATACGGCCCTTCGTCGATCTGGTACCTCAGTGTTTCATCGCATTGTGGACAGGAAAAACTTGGTTTGCTTCGAACTCATCGTTTTGTAGAAGTTCCCAATCAAGGGAATATTCTCAAGTTGGGCATTGCATAACTTTTCCACGGTTGATCGTTTGTAAATCGAATCCAAGATTATCGCTCTCTTGCTCATACCAATCAAGCACAAGCCAAAATAGGGATAGAATTGTGCTAAAATATTAAAAAATCATTACCTTGTATTATTATGCGTATCAGACAGTGGTTTAATGCCTCGATTAACCGTAAAATCAGTGGCTTGTTTGTTCTTCTTCTCAGTTTCCTATTTGTCGTGATTCTCTATTCAATGATTCGTTTGCACGCTATTGATAAGGAAATCCGCCAAATTTCTACCTTAGATATCCCAATCAGTCACTTGGTGACTCAAGTGGAAATGATTCAATTGCGTCAACATCTTTTATTTGAAAAACATCAATTAAATGAAGGGCATTTAGATGATCAAACCAAGCTTGCTCTTTGGCAAAAGCACCAAATTAAATTATTGTTGCAACAAGCGATGGGCATGATCAAGCAAAAATTGGCCCAAGATACGGTAATTATTGACGTCAAGTTACATCGTAACTTATTGCTTCAATTGTCGGAGTATCAAGATAAGTCATTGCAGTTTGAAGATTTACTGATCAACATCCTCAAAAGCCGTCAGCCGAGTGAGGTGCAATTAGATGAACTTGAGCGTCGAGCCGTAGTGCTTGATCAAGAAGCAAAACTTTTACTCAATACGATTCAGCAGTTCACTCAAGATGCCGCCTTCAACACTTTTAAACAAGAACACCAATTTGTTTGGGTGAATGGTTTGCTAGGCGTGGCTGCATTACTTTCCGGTTTGTATTTGACCTTTTCGGTTATTTTACTCATCAAAACCCGCATTGGTCGTTTAAAGTGGAAAGTAGGGCATCTATATCAAGCTATTGATAACAATAGAGCCATCGTTGATGACAACAATGCATTCCTTTGCCTCGATACTCAAAGAGTGTCGAATGATGACTTGGGTGAATTAGAGCAGGATTTACGCAAGCTCATGCATCGATTATCCGATGAAATTACCTCGAGAAAAGCGATAGAGGCACAACTGATTGAGTTGGCGACTTTGGATAAACTGACCCAAGTCTATAATCGCCATCAATGGGATGAACATTTACAACAAGCGCTTAACACCGCGAAACGGGGTGGCCCTTTGAGTTTGATTCTGATCGATATCGATCATTTTAAAGCGATCAATGATAACCACGGTCACCAAGTTGGTGATCGCTGCCTGACGATGTTGGCTTCGGTTCTCAAACAGCAACTTCGCGGTGAAGAACACTTGTATCGTATCGGCGGTGAGGAGTTTAGTATTATTTTGCCAGGCACAGAGCAAGCTAGAGCTCAGGTGTTAGCAGAGCGTTTAAGATCAGCGGTGGAAAGCATGCCATTTACTCCGTCTGTGACCATCAGTTTAGGTCTAGGGCAATATCAGCAAAAAGAGCCTTTAGAGCAGTGGATCAGTCGCGTTGATAATGCTCTTTATCAAGCTAAGCACCTGGGGCGTAATCGTATTTGTATTGCTCAATAGAGAAATAATGACTCTCAGCGCGATTTTTTGTAGTCAAAAGTATGGGTTAATAACAAAATGTCGTGTATCGCTACCGAAACGCGTATGGGCTGCTATGCTTTAATTACCAAAGTAAACAGAGAGTTACTTATGTATAAAAAGTTAGTTTCCTTGCCGTTTTGGTTGGTCTTCTCCTTGTTGTGCGTTGCGGTTTTGTGGTTGTTGAGCTTTGAGGCGTTTTATAATGCCTTACTGTTTAGCGTTTTGTGCATTATTGTTGTGCCTTATCACTTTTCTCAACACCGTCACATATTGAGCCGCTTTTTAGGCTTGTTTGTGTTAATTATCACCTTCGTCTTTACGCATCATTATGCGATTTGTGAAGTCAATACCCGCGTCCGCCAACTGACGCACCTTACTGAAACGTCGTTTCCCCCCTCTAAGCTCAGCTGGCGCGATAAAATCGGCTTGTACGGATTGAACATTGCCACGGGGGTAATGACCTTGCCCTTTGCTCCTCAATTGGCAATGGAAACTTTGTGGTTGGCCATGCCAGGAGGGGACAACAAAGTACGGGTGTTTTACTCTGATCGTGTTCTCAACTCGGCGCCAATACAGTCAGAAGTGACGGCGTTTAAAAAGGCGTTTCAGCAGCAGGCCATGACGGTGAAAAAAACAGTTCACTGGTCACCGCGCATGGCCATGTTGTCGCCACAGTTACCGAATAGCCAACTTCAACCAAGATCCGACTTGAGTTCAAACGCACTACCTCTTGGGCAATTAACCTTGAGCGCAGCACAAGGTGACCAAGGTTGGGTATTAAATATCAGGACCAAAGTGGCTTACAGTGAACAGAGGCAGACGCTGTTTTTTGCTCAAAATAAGGTCATCATACAAGAGCGGCTGTGGTGGTTTTTACAACAAGAAAAATGGTTACATCCTTATATTGCCGATTGGCGAACCCAGATACCTTTAACAAGTGAGGGGTAACGGCAGACCCTTTGTCTCGGCTTTTAAAAGAAGACGAGTGTGTTTGAGACTCGAGGATTCAATCGGTATGATCAGTGCAAATAATACTTAACCCCACTCAAGGAGACAGTGTGAAGTCATCAACCCGACTGGAATTTAACCTAGGTCATGAACACTTTATTATTCAACAACGGTACGCGTTTTTTTCGAGTTTAAACGATTTATTGATTGCGATATGGTTCTTGATTGGCAGCTTTTTCTTTTTGAGTGATCAATTGGTTACCAGTGGTACTTGGCTGTTTATTGTCGGCAGCGCACAATTGGTGATTAAACCCATGATTAACTTGGCTGGACTGGTTCACATTCGTCAGATACGCGCCCGGCAAATAAAGTGAATAGAGGCGTTTGACGCTAACGTTTAAATGAGCCAAGCTGAGTGATATTAGAGGGTGAAATAAAAAAGCGGTATGAAGCTCATACCGCTTTATGTCAGTACAACTGAAAAAGAGCGTCGGTTAATTGTGCTGTTCGGTCAACGTTTTGACGTGGTTTACAATTGCATTTAAACCCATAGTACGCGTAGGGGTTAAATGAGACTCTAAATCCAATTCAGCGAACCAACCTTTGAGATCAAAGCTTTTCGCATCGGCCAGTGGTTGGCCGTCGAAAGCAATGACCAAGAGGGCCAGTAAGCCTCGTACGATCGCCGCATCACTTGAGGCATTAAGTGCTACCTTGCCCTCATTGACAGATAAGGTTACCCAAACCTGACTTTGGCAGCCAGGGACTAAATACGCGTCAGTGTGAAAGGCTTCATCTAGGGTTGCAAACCGGTCGCCTAGCTCAATTAAATACAAATATTTTTCTTCCCAATCTGGGCAGCGGGAAAAATTCTTTTTCAATTTGTCTGGAGTCATGATCATCCTAATAAAGTCAGCGTGCGTTTTAGGCTATCAACGAAGATATCGACATCGTTTTGATCGTTGTACAGACCAAAGGATACTCGACAAACCGCTGGAACTTCTAACCGTTGCAACAGCGGCATAGCGCAGTGATGACCCGTGCGGATCGCGACGCCATAACGATCTAAGAAACTGCCGACATCAAAAGCGTGATGAGAACCTAGGTTGAACGATATCATACCAGAAGGTGCGGTGTCCTGGGGACCGTAAATCACTATTTGGTCGATATTTCTTAACTGTTCTAGTGCGTAGTTCATCAAGCGTGTTTGATAGGCTTCAATTTCAGCCCAGCCACATTGATTGATGTATTCAATCGCGGTACCGAGCCCGAGAATACCCGCAACATGAGGTGTGCCCGTTTCAAACTTCCACGGTGCAACTTGATAGGTTGTCCCAGTGGGTAAGCAAACCTTATCGATCATTGCGCCGCCACCATGCCAAGGAGGTAGGACATCAAACCAGCGCTGGTGCATGTAAAGAACACCGATGCCAGTGGGGCCATAGAGTTTGTGACCAGAAAAAACATAAAAATCACAATCGAGTTCAGTGACATCTACAGCGTGATGGAGTGCGCCTTGAGCCCCATCAATTAACGTCGCCGCATTGACGCTCTTCGCAAGGGCAATCGCCTCTTTAACCGGGGTGTGAACCCCGAGTACGTTTGACAATTGACTCATAGCGAGCAACTTGGTTTTGTGACTCAGTAACGGCTTGAGTTGATCGAGGTTGAGTTGCCCCTCGGCATTGATAGGCCAAACCTTGATTTCAACCCCGGCCATTTCAGCCATCATCTGCCAAGGAACGATATTGGCATGATGCTCGAGCTCGGTGATGATGATCTCATCACCGGCTTGGCACTGGCTTTGCACAAAGCTCTGGGCTATGTGGTTAATCGACGCAGTAGTGCCTGAAGTGAAAACGATGTTTTTTTCACTGGCGGCCGACAAAAATTGAGCACAATCATGACGAACTTGCTCCATCGCTTGAGTCGCTTGTGAACTCAAATGATGAATACCGCGGTGCACATTGGCATAACCTTGTTGATAAAACTGATCGATTCTATCGACCACGCATTGCGGGGTTAAGGCACTGGCTGCGGTATCGAGATAGACCAATGGTTTGTTGTGAACCGTTTGATTTATCATTGGGAAGTCTTGTCGCCAAGGACTGCTTATTTTGCTCATAGTTGCTCCGCTAAGTACTGCTCAACTTTTTGCGATAACAGTGATTTGATCGTGTCATTACCAATGGTTTCTGTCACTTCTGCGGCAAAGGCAAAGGTAATGATTTTTTCTGCTTGCGCTTTAGGAATACCACGAGCTTGTAAGTAGAAAATTTGATCTTGGTCGAGTTGACCTGTTGTCGCACCGTGGCTACATTTCACATCGTCAGTGTAGATTTCCAGTTTTGGCTTACTGTTGACGCTCGCATTGTCGCTGAGCAGTAAGTTGTGGTTATCCATCTGGCCGTCGGTTTTTTCTGCACCCACGTCGACGTAAATCATGCCGTCAAACACGCCTGTTGCTTTGTCATTGCTGATCACTTTGTGCAATTGGTAACTCTGGCAATGTGGAGATTGATGGCGCAAGAAAGTACGTGTATCAAAAACCTTGTCTTGAACAGGTAAAGACAGACTGTTCATGTTCACTTCACCATTGTTGCCGGTTAAGATCGAACTGGTTTGATGACGAGCAATGTGTGCGTTGAGCAGCAAAGTGGTTGACTTCGCATTTGCATCACGAGCCGCTTGCATATCGTTGTGCGCGTAATGTTGCTGTTGACTCGATTGTTCGATCACTTTTACGTGCTCTAAATGTGCAGCATCTTGGCAATCAAAGGTCACACGTGACATGGTCACGCCCTGTGCATCTGCTTGGGCAATGTGATGTTCGACAACGCACGCTTGAGCTTGCTGACCTAAACGTACGTGGACGCGAAGGGCACTGATATCGCCTTGTTGACCACTGTTCATGTTGATCACATAAATCGGCTTATCAACGAGGTGACGTGCAGGCACATCAATCGTGACACTGTCTGTGCTGATGGCTTCGCTCAGGGTCGCCATGGCTTCTGTTTTGACGCTATCGGGTAGGGCGAGCGCATCATCACTGCCGTTTGAGCTAACCGTCACTTTAGGGATCCAGTCTGAGTAGCGTACGCAGAATTGACCATTGATAAAAATCAATCGGTAAGCATCGTCGAGATCGAGTGCTAATTGATTAATCAATTCAATCGTTTGTGGATCGCCAGCCGCTTTCGCTGGCGCGCTAAATACCTGATCGTAAAAGGGCGCAACTGGGGTGTATTTCCAATCTTCGTGCTTGACGTGAGGCAATTCCATCTCGCTAAATTGCTGCCAAAACGATTGTTGTCTTGGTGACTCAGGCACGAGTTGCTGTAAACGCTCTAACGCTGTGCTTGTGTTATTCTTCACCGATGATCCAACCATAACCTTTTTTCTCCAACTCATGAGCTAGCGTGTGATCGCCTGATTTGATGATTTTACCTTGGTAAAGAACATGCACGTAATCAGGTTGGATGTAGTCAAGAATTCTTTGGTAGTGAGTGACAATGATGAATGAACGCTCTTCATTTCTCAGTGCATTAACACCTTCAGAAACCGCTTTGAGTGCATCGATATCAAGACCAGAGTCAGTTTCATCCAAGATACAAAGTTTTGGCTCAAGCACGGCCATTTGTAGAATGTCGTTGCGCTTTTTCTCACCACCAGAAAAACCTTCGTTCACAGAACGATCAAGAAGCTTGGCCGGCATTTTGAGCAACTGTGCTTTTTCTTCGAGCAAGTCTTCGAAGTCAAAACGGTCGATAGGACCTTTGCCTTGGTAGTCGCGAATGCCATTAAGCGCGGTGTTCAAAAACAGTTTGTTACTGACACCTGGGATTTCAACTGGGTATTGGAATGCCAAGAAAACGCCTTCGCCAGCACGCTCATCGGCGTCGAGTTCAGCGAGATCTTTACCGTTAAATTCGATACTTCCAGCGGTGATTTCGTAGTCTTCCTTACCGGCAAGGGTCGCCGATAGAGTACTTTTACCTGAGCCATTTGGGCCCATGATGGCGTGGACTTCGCCTGGTTTTACCGTCAGGTTAATGCCTTTTAGGATGTCGTTATCGTCGACACTGGTATGTAAATTTTCAATAGTTAGCATGATGATATTAACCTACGCTATGTTCAAGACTGATAGAAAGAAGTTTTTGTGCTTCAACGGCGAACTCAAGTGGGAGCTCAGAAAAGACGTCTTTACAGAAGCCATTGACGATCATTGAAATCGCATCTTCTTCTGAAATGCCGCGTTGAACACAGTAAAAAAGTTGATCTTCGCCAATGCGCGATGTCGTCGCTTCGTGTTCAATATGTGCAGAAGGGTGTTTAACTTCAACATAAGGGAATGTATGAGCGCCACATTCACCACCGATCAACATAGAGTCACACTGAGTAAAGTTGCGAGCACCTTCGGCGGTTGGCAAAACTTTAACCAGGCCGCGGTAGCTGTTTTCACTTTTACCGGCAGAAATCCCTTTCGAAATGATGGTCGAACGGGTGTTTTTGCCAATATGGATCATTTTTGTACCAGTATCGGCACGTTGATCGCCGCTGGTTAGGGCAACGGAATAGAATTCGCCGACAGAGTTGTCACCTTTGAGAATCACACTTGGGTATTTCCAAGTAATGGCTGACCCAGTCTCTGATTGGGTCCATGACATCTTGCTGTTGGTGCCTTCACACAATGCGCGCTTGGTAACAAAGTTTAGAATGCCGCCTTTGCTGCCTTCTTCGCCTGAGAACCAGTTTTGTACCGTCGAGTATTTTACTTCTGCATCTTTGTGGATGATCACTTCAACCACTGCCGCGTGCAACTGGTAGGTGTCACGTACCGGTGCCGAACAGCCTTCGATGTAGCTGACATAAGCACCTTCATCAGCGACGAGAATGGTGCGCTCAAATTGACCGGTTTTCGCTTGGTTTATGCGAAAATAAGTCGAGAGCTCGCGAGGACAGCGCACGCCTGGTGGGACATAGATAAAGGAGCCATCAGAAGCCACCGCCGCATTAAGCGCAGCAAAGAAGTTGTCTTTTGGTGGAACCACAGTACCGAGGTACTTTTTCACCAGTTCAGGGTACTCTTGAATGGCTTCGCTGAACGAGCAAAAGATAATACCTTGTTCTTTTAGTGATTCGCGGTACGTCGTGGTCACGGAAACCGAGTCAAAAATCGCATCAACCGCTATTTCTTGGCCTTCGCGAACAGGCACACCCAGTTGCTCGAACGCGTCTTCGACTTCTTTAGTCAAGAACTCATTGCTACCATCGTCAGCAGCATCGCCTTCGCACTTGCCACAGGTTGGGGCAGAATAGTAGCTGTAGTCTTGATAGTCGAGTTCTGGGTACTCGGCCTTTAACCAATGCGGCTCTTCCATTTCTGTCCATAAGCGGTAGGCTTCTAAACGGAATTCTAACATCCATTCAGGTTCGTTACGCTTGGCAGAAATCGCTCTGACCACGTCTTCATTGATACCGCGCTCTAGGGTATCGTTGTCTAGTTGTGTATAGAAACCTTCGCGATATTTCTCGCGCTTTAATGCCTCTTGCACATCTTCTTGAATATTTACATCACTCATTACACACCAAAACTCTCTCCGCAACCGCATTCGGCTGTTACATTGGGATTGTTGTAAACAAAGGTTTGGTTTAGCCCTTGTTGTACAAAATCGACTTCAGTGCCATCGATAAATGGCATTGCTTCTGCTGCCACCAACAGGCTCGCACCGTGAGATTGATAAACCAGATCATTGGTCGTAATCTCATCAGCCATGCCTAAAACATAAGCATAGCCAGTACAACCAGAGGATTTCACCGACATGCGAATCCACTGACCCTCATCGGTGAGCTCGTTAATTCGCTTAGCGGCTGCTTCGGTTAGGGTTATACCTTGCCATTGATTATCTGTTGGTGAGAACTCAGCAACGGAATCTTCTGATTTGTGTTGTTCTACCATGGCTTTCTCCTTCTAATTACGACAATGATAGTCTTTATAGTTTTAAATTCAACCGCGGATTTAGTGTGGTTTTTACCTATCAGCTTTTTAATATTGATAGGCAAAACTTTTTATTGATAATAATTCTTATCAAATGTCAAGAACACAATATATAGATTTTTTTCTTGAAATTACACACTATATGTAGATATGATAATGAGAGATATTATCATTAAATACTTTTCTTGGGGAGAGTCATGAAAGTTGTTCTTTATTCAAAACCCGGTTGTGTTCAGTGCGTTGCAACCAGTAAAGCGCTTGAAAAAAAAGGGATTGTACATGAGGTTGTTGATTTAACAAAGGATCAAAAGGCCACTGAATGGGTACAAGCACAAGGCTACCGTCAAGTGCCAGTGGTTTTGGCCGGTGAGCAACATTGGTCAGGCTTTCGCCCAGACTTGATCAGCGCGCTGTCTTAACACCTTAGGTCTTACCATGGCAGATTTGGTTTATTTTTCCAGTCAATCTGGAAATACTCAACGCTTTGTCGAGCGATTGGACTTCGATGCGTTGCGCTTGCCGTTAGAGGCGAGCGCCGAGGTGCCTGTAATGACAAAACCTTTTGTCTTGGTCTGTCCGAGTTACGCCGACGGTCAAGGTCGCGGCGCCGTCCCTAAGTCTGTGATCCACTTTCTCAATCAACCGCAAAATCGTCAGTGGCTACGCGGGGTGATTGGCAGTGGCAACCGCAACTTCGGGGTTTGGTTTGCTCGTGCTGGCGATATCATCGCCGAAAAGTGCCAAGTGCCAGTTTTATATCGCTTCGAGCTTGCCGGTACTGACAGTGATGTCGTACGAGTCAAACAAGGCTTAACACGCTTTTGGGAATATAATGATGAATAAACACAGTTTCACGTCTGATGCGTTGGATTATCACGCTCTCAATGCCATGCTCAATCTTTTGGATGAGAACGGGCAAATTCAATTTGAGGCGGACAAACAATCCGTACGTCAATACTTCTTACAGCATGTCAATCAAAACACGGTTTTCTTTCACAACCTAAAAGAAAAAATCGATTATTTGGTCGAAGAAAACTACTACGACCAATCGGTATTAGACCAGTATCAATGGCAAGAGATTGAATCGATTTGGGCGACGGCTTATGAGCGAAAATTTCGTTTTACCACGTTTTTGGGCGCCTATAAGTTTTATACTTCTTATGCGCTGAAAACTTGGGACGGCAAGCGCTACCTCGAGCGCTTTGAAGACCGAGTGGTGATGACCTCACTGACCTTGGCACGCGGCAACACCGATTTTGCTCTGCACTTGGTGGAAGAAATTCTATCCGGTCGCTTCCAACCGGCGACGCCGACGTTTATTAACGCCGGGAAGAAAAGTCGCGGTGAATTGATTTCGTGTTTCTTGTTGCGAATTGAAGACAACATGGAAAGTATCGGCCGCGCGATTAACTCTTCATTGCAACTGTCTCGTCGCGGCGGCGGCGTCGCCTTGTGTTTGACCAACCTGCGCGAGCAAGGTGCGCCAATTAAAGGTGTTGAAAACCAATCTTCTGGGGTGGTCCCTGTGATGAAACTGCTTGAAGACAGTTTCTCCTACGCAAACCAACTCGGCGCTCGTCAAGGGGCAGGGGCGGTGTATCTCAATGCTCACCATCCCGACATTTTGACCTTTCTCGACACTAAACGCGAAAATGCCGATGAGAAAATTCGTATCAAAACCTTGAGCTTAGGGGTTGTGATCCCTGACGTGACTTTTGAGTTGGCCAAGCAAAATAAAGACATGTATTTGTTCTCGCCGTACGATGTTGAGCGTATTTACGGTAAGCCAATGTCTGAGATTTCAGTGACAGAACACTATGAAAGCCTGGTGGACGACGCGCGTATTCGCAAGAAAAAAATCAATGCCCGTCAATTTTTCCAAAACCTTGCTGAGGTGCAATTTGAATCGGGTTACCCTTATTTGATGTTCGAAGATACGGTCAACAAGGCCAACCCGATTGCCGGGCGCATTTCGATGTCTAATTTGTGCTCCGAAATCTTACAAGTCAATGAAGCGTCAACCTTTGAAGATGACCTGTCTTATCGTCATCTTGGCAGTGACATCTCTTGTAATCTAGGATCATTAAACATTGCGAAAGTGATGGATGGCAACAACATTGCACGATCGGTCGAGTGTGCAATCCGCGCGTTAACCGCCGTATCAGAAATGAGTGCGATTGACAGTGTCCCCTCGGTGCGCAAAGGCAATGACGATAGCCATGCTATTGGACTTGGCCAAATGAACTTACATGGCTTTCTAGCTCGTGAGCGTATGCATTATGGTAGTGATGAGGCATTAGATTTTACCAATGTCTATTTTGCCACGGTCTTGTTCCATTGTTTGCGCGCTTCAAACCAATTGGCCATAGAACGCGGTGAGAGTTTTAAAGGCTTTGCCGAGTCGACCTATGCCAGCGGTGAATTTTTCCGCTCTTATGTCAGTGAACCGATTGAGGCAAAGACCGAGAAAGTTCGCTCCTTGCTCAGTACATTCCAGTTTGAGGTGCCGACAATCGAGCAATGGCAAACGTTAGCAGAATCGGTACAAGAACACGGTTTGTTTAACCGCAATTTACAAGCCGTGCCACCGACGGGTTCGATCAGCTATATCAATAACTCAACAGCGTCTATTCATCCGATCACGGCGAAAATCGAAATTCGTAAAGAAGGTAAAATAGGGCGAGTGTATTACCCTGCGCCGTATATGTCTCAAGACAACCTTGAGTATTATCAAGACGCTTACGACATTGGTGCTAAGGCAATCATTGATACTTATGCCGTTGCCAGTCGTTACGTCGACCAAGGTTTATCGCTTACCTTGTTCTTTAAAGACACCGTGACCACGCGCGATATTAACAAAGCACAAATTTACGCTTGGACCAAGGGCATCAAAACTATTTATTACATTCGTTTAAGACAACAAGCGTTAGAAGGCACGCAAATCGAGGGATGTGTATCATGCAGTCTGTAGAGCAACCAAATACGGCGAAAATATCAAAAGCGATCAACTGGAACCGTTTACAAGACGATAAAGACTTGGAAATTTGGAACCGTTTAACCGTGAACTTTTGGTTACCCGAAAAGGTGCCATTGTCGAATGACATCCCAACGTGGCAACAGTTGAGCGAGCAAGAGCAGGAACTAACCATCCGGGTTTTTACCGGTCTGACCCTGTTAGACACCATTCAAAATACTGTCGGTGCCCCTTCTTTGATGCCCGATGCACAAACGCCTCATGAAGAAGCGGTGTTAACCAACATCGCCTTTATGGAAGCGGTGCATGCGCGCAGTTACTCTTCGGTGTTTTCTACCTTGTGTACCACGCGTCAAATCGATGAAGCGTTTCGTTGGTCTGAAGAAAATGAGCATTTGCAACAAAAAGCGGCTTTGATCCTCAATGAGTACCAAGCGAGTGAGTCTCCTCTGAAGAAAAAAATCGCCAGTGTGTTTTTAGAGAGCTTTTTGTTTTATTCGGGGTTTTATTTGCCTATGTACTGGTCAAGCCGAGGGAAACTGACCAATACGGCCGATTTAATTCGTTTGATCATCCGCGATGAAGCGGTACACGGCTATTACATTGGCTATAAATTCCAAAAGCAATATCAAGCTTTGCCTGAGCCAGAGCAAGAAGTTCTGAAGAGTTTTGCCTTTGATCTTATGTTCGATCTCTACGCGATTGAAAGCGAATACGCACAAAGCCTCTACGATGGTATGGGCTTAACCGAAGAAGTGAAAACTTTCTTGCATTATAATGCGAATAAGGCGTTGATGAACTTGGGCTTTGAAGGCTTATTCCCCGATGAATTGTGCCAGGTCAATCCCGCGATCATGGCATCGCTGTCGCCAAATGCCGATGAGAACCACGACTTCTTTTCTGGTTCTGGCTCTTCTTACGTGATTGGTCAAGCCGTTGCCACCGAAGACGAAGACTGGGATTTTTAATCGAACAAAGTCGTATTGATGCAAATGATGTGGGGGATTAACCAAACCATAAGTCGGTTTGTTCTAAGGGGTTTGAGAGGGACGCCTGCGATATTTGGCTTAATTACTTTGCTGTAATCTAGCGACAATACGAACGTTAACGACAATACCAACAAGCCCTCAATCGTGCAGAGCCAGGATTGAGGGCTTTTTTGTGTCGCTCTAATCAAAGCAGCCGTCGTTTGTACGAGTAAGTGATGTCGCTATAGCAAACTGTGGTAAGGTTGCGTTTGGTTTTCTATCAAGGTGGCGTCAAGTGTTATGCAACAACTGACCTTAATTCGCGGCTTACCCGGCTCTGGTAAAAGTACCCTTGCCAAGCAACTACATAAGCAACTACAACAAGAAAAATCTCCTGCTTTGCACATCGAGGCGGATATGTATTTTATCAATGCGCAGGGCGATTATTGCTTCGATGCTGGCAAGCTGCTTAAGGCCCATCAGTGGTGCTTTGAGCAGGCAGAGCAGGCGTTACGCACCGGAAAGAGTGTGATTGTCAGTAATACGTTTGTTGAATACTGGGAGTTAAAACCGTATTTGCGTTTGGCCAAGCAATGGTCAATTAAACCCAATATTATTGTCTGCCGCCAACAATTTGAGTCGATTCACGACGTACCGGCTAAAACCATCGAAAAAATGCGCAAGCGCTGGCAGGAAGTTGAGCAGTAATTTTCCCTTATCGGTTTAGAGAAGGTGCTATATCCAGCGCTTATCAATTCCTTTCTACGCAAATCTTAAATAATATATTTTCATCAAAGGGTTATTCAATAGTCATTGGTAATAGATGTTTGTTACCGCGTAACTAATACGTGGCATTTTCACGTTCATTGCGCTTGGGCTATTTTGTGATCGGTATGACTTTCCGTACTTTGCAATTATGTCACTAAAGGGGTAATTGGTGTTGCTTACCACACAATCAAGCCATATCTAAGCGGTTTAAAAACGGTGTCTTGCTATGGTGTCTTCATCCTATCAACGGGGTTAATTGCCACTTGGAGATAAGTTTGAGTGGCCCCCCACTTTTTTAGCGAGAGACCAAGATGCAAAAAACTGCCATTGCTCTGGCTTTGATAAGCTTGTGGTCCACGCCAAGCCAGGGTCAAAGTGACATCATTTCGCCGACGTCGACTCATTCTTATTTTATGATGCCGGCACTGGCCTTGGCGTTGACTTATCAGCAGGGCGACATACTCCATTGGCCCGATTATTGGTGGAGTGAAAAATACGATGGGGTTAGGGGTTACTGGGATGGTCAACAGATGCGTACTCGCAATGGCCATGTGATTGTATTACCGCCACATTGGTATACCGATTTACCCCCTTGGCCGGTGGAAGGCGAGCTATGGGCGGGTCGGGGCCGTTTTTCTACGGTGCAAAATACAGTTTTTGATCATCACCCGAATCTTAAAGTTTGGGCTGATATTCGATTTGTTCTCTTTGATAAGCCAATGGCCGGCCAACCTTTTTCTGAGCGCTATGTGCAGTTGTCACATTGGTTTGGGCAACAAGTGTCTTCATACCTTATGTTGGCTGACTATCAACCTGTCGAGGGGAAGACACATCTCACTGCGCTATTGACGAAGATGATCGAGCAGCAAGGTGAAGGGCTGATGCTAAGAGATCGGCATGCTCTGTATCAAGCAGGTCGCAGCCAAGGTTTTCTTAAGGTTAAGGACTATCAAGATAGCGAGGTGACCGTGATAGGCTACGTCGAAGGAAAAGGGCGCTTAAAAGGCAAGGTGGGCGCTTTGATCACACGTACGCAATCCGGTTTAGTACTCAAAGTGGGCAGTGGTTTAAATGATGACTTACGTCAAACACCGCCTGACATTGGAACCGTTATCACAATACGTCACAACGGTATCACTGACAAAGGCCTACCGAGATTTGCGCGCTTTTGGCGCTATGCCTCACAAGAACATCTCCAAGTCCCTCGATGATAGTCTCTGATGAGCATGACTTTACCCCACAGTTAAAGTGCGCCTTTAGCCCGTAGCTAAGGGAAACAGCGAAAGGGAGTGGGCTTAGGATTGTGACTGGCAATGTTGCTGTGTGTTTTTCCAAGCTTGAACATGAGCAAGATTGGCTTGCTTAAAATCATTAAACGCCTTGTCTAGCGGCAGCGTGGGTTGAACGCCTTTAAGTGCATAGCGGATTGGATCAAGAAAGGGTGAAAGATTGAGATACGCGCGATTTAACACCGCGGTGTAACTTTGAATTGTCGGCGCATAATAGCGATGTAAAACATTATTTAAGCGTGTGGTACGAGTGGTATCTCGCTGGGCTCCACAGACGATTTTTCCTTGATTTGAGATCAGCAATTGGCTGGTGATATCGAGCCAATCTGCGCTGCGTTGTAATGAGTAGGTCAATCGACCAATCAGTTGAGACTTATCGAGCGCTTCTTGAAACACCGTCAGTTTTGTCGGCGCGAGCTGCTCCACTTGGTTATTGATGAGGTACAAGTGAATATGAGTCAAAGTTTGCCAAGCGTGTTTGACGTCATCGAAATAGTGAGCTTGACTGTCTTGATACCAGCTTGATGCGCTCAGTTGTTGTCGCATGGCGTCACTTCCAACCAGCAGGTTGTGAAAATGCGCCATGATATCGCGATGCTTTTGTTGCTTAATGTTATCGAGCTGCTCAACTTGTGCTTGGCTCAGTGCTGCCGAATGTTGACACTGGGTGAGAGTGGCTAAAAACTGCGTCTGATAGTCAAAGTCGCGAAAGGCATCTTGCACTTTGCCAAGTGAAGCATTTTTCTGTGCGATTAATTGAAACAGACCACAGCTTCTGAGGGCATAGCTGTCGATAAGTCCGATACTTCGCCTTGGAATGGCGATCCTAACCATTCGTTTATCTGGCAAAGAGGCGGCTTGAACCTTTGGCGCCTTAGGGGGATCAACATTTAAGATCCTAGCTAAACGAGCAGCGTACTCGATAAAGTTATCTTCAGGGCTGTGCCATTGACAGGCGCTGAGCAAGCAGGAGAGCACCACGAGTAATCCCAAAGACAAGACACTTGGCAAAGACGGTCGCTTATTTACTCTGCCTAGTGAACTGGGAGATAATTTTACTCTGCCTAGTGAACTGGGAGATAATAGCGGGCTCGGAGATGATACGTTTTGCCGTGTGAACATGATGGTTCTCCGCCTTATACGTGCCACATTACTATGTTGTGAAACCAAGCCTTGTAATCACACCTTGTAACCATGGCTTAGTAAATAGCTTCTTTGTTATACGCGAGCATCAACTTAGCGTAAAGAGTGCGCTACAAAGACATTGGCGAACAACGTGTCGTGTTTTCAGGCTTGTGTTGCATTTTTTGATGTACGCTACGCAGGCGCAGTGCGAGTAAAAATGCTGCACTTGATAGCCCCATGATAAATCCATACCAAAAACCTTGTGCGCCCAGAGCGGGTACGATCCAGTTTGTCAGAGCCAATACGTATCCCAGGGGCAAGCCGACCACCCAAAATGAGAAAAAAGTACGATAAAAGATCGCCTTTGTGTCTTTATGGCCTTTTAATACCCCTGCACTGACCACTTGTACCGCGTCCATGCACTGATAAACCCCAGCCAACACCAACAATTGGGTCGCCAAATGGAGGACGGTTTGATTATCGGTATAAGCGGCGGCAATGAATTGACGAGCAAAGACGGTGGTCAAGGCAGTCAACACCGCGGTACACACGGCCAAAATCAAACTCATTTTGGCTGAAGTGATGGCCAGTTCGTGGCGTTTAGCGCCTAAGTGATGCCCGACCCGAATACTGGCGGCAGCGCCAATACTCATTGGTAACATGAACACCATAGTCGAGAAGTTAATCGCGATTTGATGGGCAGCCACAGCAATTGCCCCTAAAGGCGCAATCAGTAGTGAAACGACGGCAAATAAGGTCACTTCGAAAAATATCGCAGCTGCCACAGGCACGCCGAGAGTTAACAGTTGCCATTGCTCTTGAGCGTTAATGGGATACCAAGTCGAAAAAATGTTTAACGTTTTAAAATACCGAGAATAGCAAATATACACAAATAACAGTATCAGCATCACCCAGTAGACGATTGCCGTTGCAATACCACAGCCAACCCCCCCAGCGCCTTCGATTCCCATCGCGCCATAGACAAAAAGTGCATTGAGGGGGATATTGAGCATTAAGCCAATAAAACCAATCACCATGGCGGGCTTGGTTAATGATGCGCCGTCGGTTAAATTGCGCAAAGCTTGAAAGAGCAAAAAAGCGGGAACGGAAAATAAAATAGCCTGCATGTAGCCATTAGTGATACTCGCAATACTGGTTTCGACTTGCATGAAAGCAAGAATTTGTGGCGTAAACAATAAAACAGCGATGATGGGCAAAGACAACAATAACGCCATGTAAATGCCTTGTTGGGTCGTATTGGCGACACGTTCTTGTTGCTCGGCGCCAAAAAGGGCTGCAATAACGGGGATTTGAGCCATGAGTAACCCTACGCCAAATAAGATGGTTGGTAGCCACAAACTGGCCGCTATCGACACGGCAGCCATATCGTTGGCACTCACACCACCGGCCATCAAGGTATCGACCACCCCCATACCGGTTTGTGCCACCGAGGCGATAAAGACCGGAGAAGAGAGTTTTAACAGAGCGATAATTTCTTGCTTATTTGATGGCACAGTCTTTCCTTGATTAGGTAAAGGTTAATAACAATAATGGCAGGCGTTGAAATAGAAAATCCTCAGCATCATAATAGAATGTCTTTCTTCAGGCTATGACTATTTAAGCAATTAATATTAAAAAAGGTGTATATGTTTACTGGGATTGTACAAGGGGTTGCGCCCGTGACCGCTATCGATAAAAAAGTAGGGCTCACTACCCATACGCTAACGTTTCCGACATCTTGGTTAGAAGGGTTAGAGATTGGTGCGTCTGTTGCTCACAATGGGTGTTGTCTGACGGTGACTCACATCGAGGGGCAGCAAGTTCAGTTTGATTTGATGGCCGAAACCCTAGAAAAAACCAATCTTGGGCAAGTGACCTTAGGTCAAGAAGTCAATATCGAACGGGCAGCTCGCTTTGGTGATGAAATTGGTGGCCATGTCATGTCGGGTCATATTATGACGCAAGTGTGTTTATTGGATAAAGTCGAGAGTGAAAACAACTGTACCTTGTGGTTTGAATTACCTGTGGCCTATCAAGCTTACGTGCTTGAAAAAGGCTTCATTGGCTTGAATGGATGCTCACTAACCATTGGTCAGGTTGAAAAGGGTCGATTTTGTGTTCATTTGATCCCCGAAACGCTATCGAGAACGTTATTTGGACGTATCGACGTCGGTGATCAGGTCAATTTAGAAATCGACAGTCAAACTCAGGCTATCGTCGATACAGTGCAGCGTGTATTGGCCGCAAAATAAGACTCTGGCCGATGAGGTTGCGTTTAACCGTCTAAGGTTGGTGCTCGCTTAACCTAAAATGAACAAGGGTTAAAATATTTGTTCATCGTCGGCATCTAATTGTAACGCAACTTGCTCATGAACATGATCTATAGACAGAGTTAAATGAATAGGGTGACAACACGCAACACAATCTTCGTAGTAATCTTGATCGCCTTCACTGCTATCTAGCGTTAACTGATAGTGATGACCACAATGTGGGCAGGTGATATTTTGATGTAATAGTAAGCTCATAATAGACTCCTGGTTAGTTCTTTACCACGCGACGAAAAGCGCTATTGAAACAGCACATCTAACTCGTGTTGCGCCGCTTCAAGATGCTGGCCTCCG
>JBFGYW010000028.1:0-24198 GCA_041587235.1 Vibrio sp. | reverse complement strand
CGCTAAACACAGGGAAAAGATAGGTCGCTGCGCTTAAAAAGAAGATCGCTGCGCTGCAAGATCGTTTCACTGCAAGGACGCTTCGCTCAAGTGGCAAGGAAAAGACAGTGAAAGACAGTGTGACACAGTAAAACACAGTTCGCTGCGCTTAACACAGAGTGAAAGTTCAGGACACCCACCAATTTGTTTGCTGTGAAATACATGGGTGTCCCGTTGTTTTTTAACACGTAGGGATCGGAGCCTCTAACAGTTCGCCGTGTTGGTGAGAGCGCACTTGCCTCGGCTACCGACCCCGGTCATCACGTGCATTGGGTTGTCTCTAAATTTGGTTTGCCGCACGTAAACGGGGTCGGATTTGCGAGATAGACTGACTGACCTAGCGCTCGGTGCTGTGCGGATCCGACCCCTAGACGTGATGAGTTTAATGGACTAAGAATCAGTGTTGATGTAGGCGCAGTCATTTGTGTGGGTTGGTGAGTTTAGTTTTTCTTTGTCAAGTCAGTTCGAGCTATAGGGGGCGGATCCACAAATGTTGATCGCCTTGGTAAGATCGTTTCACTGCAAGGACGCTTCGCTCAAGTGGTAAGGAAAAGACAGTGAGAGACAGTGTGACACAGTTCGCTTCGCTTAAGACAGGGGAAACCGTTCTTGCCTCTGGCTTTCCTGTCTTAAACTGTGTTTGACTGTCTTATACTATTATTTACTGGGGTTTTCTTGCCACTTGCTACTTGGAGCGCAGCGATCTTACCTCTGGTTTTTCCTTTCTTTCACTGTTTTTCACTGTCTCACACTGTGTTTGACTGTCCTATACTGTTACTTACAGGGGTTTTCCTGTGTTTCACTGTCTTATACTGTATTTTACCACTCGAGCAGGGTAAACTAACGATCCCCATCCTTTTGGGCGTTATTTTGTTCTTTGGTCATGGAAATGACCGTGATTATCATTGCCAGTCGCACATTGGTTGAAAAGGAATTCACTCTTTATGCGTTTTACCCCGACATTAAAACTCAGCCAGCGCTTGGTGGCTTTCGTTACTGTTATTGTTGTCAGTGCCATGTTTATTCTCTTTCTCGGCGGGACCTTATCGTTTCAGCGCTTGGGACAGGAATACATGACTCATTATTTGCAGCGCATCGTCAATGTCGTCGACCAAGAAATGCAAGACGCGCAAGATGCCGACGCGATGAAGCAGTGGCTGCCTAAACTCTTACAGGCCAGTAACGTGGTGGAGATGGAAATCTCATCGTCCGCCGCCGTGGTGTATCAGTTTAAAAGTACCTTACCGCAATACATCGAACCGCAGCGCCTGTATCACCACGAGTTTACGTTGCCGCACAACAATAATTACACCATCTCGCTCAACGCCATTCCCCCTTACGTAGGATATAGCTATTCGTTTGGTGCGATGTGGTCGATCACCTTAGCCGTGATCTTAGTGATCGTCTGTTTGCTCAAAGGAGTCAAATGGTTGCGAGAGCAGTTGATCGGCTCCGAACTGCTCGAAGAGCGCGGGCGCATGATCCTGGCCGGGCGAGTGGAAGAGCACGCCAAAGGCGATGATCGCGAGTGGCCCTTTACCGCCTCCGATGCCTTAACCCGCTTGATCGAAGAGCTGCAAGATGCCCGTCAAGAGCGCAGCCGTTTTGATACCTTTATTCGCACTCAAACCTTTTTAGACCGCTTAACCGGCAGTGCCAACCGCATCTTATTCGACAGCAAACTCGAATCGGCGCTGCAAGAGAGCAACGGCTTTGGCTCGGTGATCCAAGTGCGGGTACAAGATTGGAAAACCGTTCAAGAACAACACAGTGAGCAAGAAGCGGATCAGTTTTTGATCGACCTTGGCCGTTTGCTGTCGGCGCAAGTTCAGCGCTACCCAGAGGCGGTGTTCTCCCGTTACTACACCGCCGACTTTGCCATCATGATCCCACATCTCACTGATAAAGAAGTCAGCGCGGTGTGCCAGCAAATGATCAAAAAGCTCGACAATATCACCCCGCTCGAGGCGCTTGAAAACGACAATTGGGTTCATATCGGGGTGACCCATTATCGCGAAGGCGAGCGACAAAACTTGATCATGGACGAGGTCGACATGGCGCTAAAAAGTGCTGAGTTACAAGGGCACAACGGTTGGAGTCGCTATCAAAAATGGGCAGAAGAGGCCCCAACCCGTGGCTCGGTTCGCTGGCGTACCTTGCTCGATCAGGCGATGCAAGCCGATAAGATCTATCTGTTCAAACAAAGTGCGTACTTGTGTCAAATCGGCGGCGGCCGAGAATTGATTCACCAAGAAGTGACCTGTCGCATTTACGATCCCGACCATGGCATTGTTAAAGCGTCGCGTTACTTAACCGCTTTGAAGCAAATTGGTTATGAGACGGTGATGGACAAGGCGGTGCTCAATCAAATGTTAAACCTGCTTAAGCAAGACAAACTGGCCGAGGGGGATTACTCGCTCAATTTGCACGTATTGCCGTTTCGCGACCCGGAGTATCAGCGTTGGTTTCGCGATGTTATGTTGCAAGTGCCGAGCCGTTTGCGTCAGCGTTTGAGCTTTGAGTTTATCGAGGCCAATTTTGTCCGTTATCTCGATACGATGCGACCGGTGGCTCGTTTGATTCGCGGTTTGGGTTGTGAGCTGCTCATCGGTCAGGCAGGGCGCACCATTGTCAGCAGCCACTACATTAAAGAGCTCGACGTACAGTTTATAAAATTGCATCGCAACTTGGTCAAAAACATTGATGAGCGACCGGAAAACCAATTGTTTGTTCGCAGTATGATTGGTTCGGTGACCAATAGCCAAACCCGGGTGATCGCCGTGGGGGTTGAGCGCCGTCAAGAGTGGCAGACTTTGCAAGAGCTCGGTGTGGATGGCGGTCAGGGGCGCTATTTTGATCAAGAATCGCCGCTGTGGCCACAGGATTTACCGCGCTTGCCTCACAAAGCCAGCAAGCCCAAAACCCAAGTGAAGCTCGGGCGCCGCAATCGCTGGAAAAAAGCATAACGCTTGGCAATGGATGGCGGGCTTAGCGGCGTTTGGCATCATGAATGGTGCTTTGTTGGCGCGGCGCAGATTGGCTTTGCTCGGCCAAAAAGGGCTCTTTGGCGGTGGCTTGGTTAAAAGTTTGCAATAATTTGTCGCTTTGCGCCCATGTTTCGTACCCAATGCCTTGCCGTAGTTGCAAGGCATTGGTACATTTAGAACAATTTTTATCTTCTATTCTTGTAGGAAAAGCGAAGAGTATGTTTAAGAAACTTCGTGGTATGTTTTCTAACGATCTTTCGATCGATTTGGGGACCGCTAACACTCTCATTTACGTAAAAGGACAAGGCATTGTTCTTGACGAGCCTTCTGTTGTTGCTATTCGCCAAGACCGCGCGGGTTCTGCGAAAAGCGTTGCCGCAGTCGGTCATGCAGCCAAGCAAATGTTAGGTCGTACTCCCGGTAATATTTCGGCGATTCGCCCGATGAAAGACGGTGTGATTGCCGACTTTTATGTCACAGAAAAAATGTTGCAACACTTTATCAAGCAAGTGCACGACAACAGCATCCTAAAACCGAGCCCACGGGTGTTGGTTTGTGTGCCTTGTGGTTCGACCCAAGTGGAACGCCGTGCGATCCGCGAATCGGCACTCGGCGCCGGCGCGCGCGAAGTGTACTTGATCGACGAGCCTATGGCGGCGGCGATCGGTGCGGGCTTGCGCGTGTCTGAGCCAACCGGTTCTATGGTGGTGGATATCGGTGGCGGTACCACAGAAGTGGCGGTTATCTCACTAAACGGTGTGGTGTACTCGTCTTCTGTGCGCATTGGTGGCGACCGCTTTGACGAAGCCATCATCAACTATGTTCGTCGCAACTACGGCAGCTTGATCGGTGAAGCGACGGCGGAAAAAATCAAACACGAGATCGGCTCAGCTTACCCAGGCGATGAAGTCCAAGAGATCGAAGTGCGCGGCCGCAACCTAGCAGAAGGTGTGCCACGTAGCTTTAGCCTCAACTCCAATGAAATCCTCGAAGCGCTGCAAGAGCCGTTATCTGGCATTGTGTCTGCTGTGATGGTGGCCTTAGAGCAATGTCCGCCTGAGTTGGCGTCTGATATCTCTGAAAACGGCATGGTGCTCACCGGTGGTGGTGCGCTGCTCAAATCCTTGGATCGCCTACTGACTGAAGAAACCGGAATTCCGGTCGTGATTGCCGAAGACCCACTGACTTGTGTGGCTCGTGGCGGGGGTAAAGCATTAGAAATGATCGACATGCACGGTGGCGATCTCTTTACTGAAGAATAATGGCGTAGGCTAGACGTTCGCTTAACAAACCTTCGTTTTCTGTGTTTGGCTATGGCCAGCAGATGCAGAAGTTTGGGATAAGCTCTTAGTGATGAGAGCTTATCTCGATCTTGCGATGGGGTAGCGGCGACGTAACTGGCCCAAAATATCCAAGGTTTTTTATTACGATGAAGCCAATTTTTGGTCGAGGCCCTTCCTTACCATTGCGACTGTTTTTGGCTACGCTAGTCTCAGCAGGACTGATGTTTGCCGATAGCCGGCTCGATACTTTCTCTCATTTCCGCTATTTACTTAATAGCGTTGTCGCTCCGATCCAATACGCTGCCGATATGCCAAGAAGCATGTTTGACGGCTTGTATCAGCACCTCAATGCCCGCGAATCTCTGATCTCCGAAAACCAACAACTCAAGCAAGAGCTATTAAAGCAACAAAGTGATATCAGTTTGCTGGCTCAATACCGCGAAGAAAACCAAAGGTTGAGAAAGTTGCTCGGCTCGTCTTTTGTCCGCGATGAGAAAAAAGTCGTCACGGAAGTGATGGCGGTTGATACCTCGCCTTATCGTCATCAAGTGGTGATCGATAAGGGTCACATTGACGGCGTTTACGAAGGCCAGCCGGTGATCAATGAAAAGGGAATTGTCGGTCAGGTGACGTTTGTCGCCGCTCACAACAGCCGCGTGTTGCTGCTCACGGATGCCAAAGGTGCCATTCCGGTGCAGATCATTCGCAACGATATTCGCGTGGTGGCGTCGGGCAATGGCAATATTGATCAGATGGATGTGCCGAACATTCCGACCAGTACCGATGTTCAAGTCGGCGATCAGTTGGTCAGCTCTGGCTTGGCTGGCGTCTTTCCCGAAGGCTACCCCGTGGCGACGGTGACTGTGGTCAATCACAATACTCACCGCGAATTTGCCGAAATTAAAGCAGAGCCCGTGGTGCAATTTGATCGCCTGCGCTACTTACTATTGGTGTGGCCTAATGATGAACGCCAGCACGTATTGCGCAGCGAAGTTCAAGATGATGCCGCGTTAGAAGCGCAGGGGGAGCGTGAGCCAGACAGTGTCGCACTCGAAAAAACGCCATCGACGGCTGAAGCGCAATCTCCCGCAAGTTCACAACCTGAAAATCCCACGGTAACGGGCGATGACAACAAGGAATAAACAATGAAAAGTCGTATCGTGATTGGCTTGAGTTTTTTTATCGCGTTGGTACTGCAAACCATTCCTTGGCCAGGGACATTGGATTTATTGCGTCCGTCTTGGCTGTTTTTGGTCCTGGCCTATTGGGTTTTGGCAGTGCCGCATCGCGTCAATGTCGGCACTGCGCTGATTTTAGGGCTAATATGGGATCTACTGATTGGTTCGACCTTAGGGATACGTGGTATGATGATGGCCATAGTTATCTATCTGGTTGCGTTGAACTTTTTGGTCATTCGCAATATGGCTTTGTGGCAACAAGCGCTGTTGATTGCCTTTTTTACCGCCTTACTCAAAGTACTGGTGTTTGCCGGTGAGTACTTGATTCAAGATGTGGTGTTTAATCCGTTGTCTTTGTGGAGCGCGTTGATCAATGCGATACTTTGGCCTTGGCTGTTCTTGTTAATGCGCCGTATTCGCCGCACTTGGCACGTGCGTTAGTGCTTGCTTTGCTGCCCTTGGTCAGTGCATCGAGAATAACCGAGCACTGAGCAGGCGGGCAAACGGCGTGGTAAAGCGCGTTTTTGGTTTTTTGGTAGGATAATGAAACGATGACCACACAGCATCAAGTCGATGTCACCCCAACGCTGGTGTTGGCGTCTAGCTCGCCAAGGCGTCAGCAGATGTTGTCGCAATTGGGCTACCGCTTTGAGGTGTGTGCGCCGGATATTGAAGAGCGGCGCGGCCAAGGCGAGTCGCCACAAGATTATGTGTCGCGCCTTGCTCGGCAAAAAGCCCAAGCAGGACAGGCGCATTACCACGCTTTGCACGTGCAATCAGGCGAGGGCGAATGCCCCACTGACGATGCAACACAGGCGGTAGTACTAGGGTCGGATACCTTGATTGCGCTGGGCGATCAGGTATTTGAAAAGCCGCGCGATTTAGAACACAGTTATCAGATGCTCAAGCAATTGTCTGGGACCGTACATCAAGTGCTCACCGCCGTGAGTGTGGTACAAGGCCAGCAGCACCACAGTGTGTTAGTGACCACCAAGGTTTGGTTTAAGCCTTTGTCTCGCCAAGAAATAGAACAATATTGGCAAAGCGGCGAACCTTGTGACAAAGCGGGAAGTTACGCCATTCAAGGCTTAGGGGGCCGCTTTGTGACTCACCTTGAAGGCAGTTATCACGCCGTTGTCGGTTTACCCCTGTATGAAACGGACCAGCTCTTGCACCGATTTTTATCACAATAAGTCCCATCACCTGTGACGACGCCTTGATACTCGTCAGCGGAGTGGCCAATGCCATTGATGGGCTAAAAAAGCTTTAAGGAAGGCACATGAGTGCAGAGTTGTTAATCAATGTCACCCCGAGCGAAACACGGGTCGCCATGGTCGAAAATGGCATACTGCAAGAGGTGCATGTCGAGCGTGAAGCCAAGCGCGGGATTGTTGGCAATATTTACAAAGGTCGCGTCAGCCGAGTTTTACCGGGTATGCAAGCGGCGTTTATTGATATTGGTCTCGACAAGGCCGCGTTTCTTCACGCTTCTGATATTGTTCCTCACACCGAGTGTGTGGCGGAAAGTGAAAAGAAGCAGTTTCAGGTTCGCGATATTGCGCATTTAGTTCACCCAGGCCAAGACTTGGTCGTACAGGTGGTCAAAGATCCCCTCGGCACCAAAGGCGCTCGCCTCACCACAGACATCACCTTGCCGTCGCGTTACTTGGTCTTTATGCCAGGGGCCAGTCACGTTGGCGTGTCGCAGCGCATTGAAAGTGATAAAGAGCGTTTGCGGCTGAAAAAAGTGGTGGGAGAGTATTGCGATGAACACGGCGGCTTTATCATTCGCACCGCGGCAGAAGGGGCTAAAAACAAAGAGCTTGCCCAAGATGCAGCGTTTTTAAAGCGGTTGTGGCACAAGGTGGTCGAGCGCCGTGCCAAGTATAAAACCCGTTCGACCTTATACGGCGAGCTCGGGTTAGCGCAGCGTATTTTACGCGACTTTGTCGGCACCGAACTGACGAAAATTTTGGTCGATTCGCGCCTTGAGTATGAAAACCTGTGTGAATTTACCCGCGAGTACGTCCCTGAGCTGACCGATAAACTCGAGTTGTACAAAGGCGATAAGCCGATTTTTGATATGTACGACACCGAAAACGAAATTCAACGTTCTTTAGAGCGCAAAGTCGAGCTCAAATCCGGTGGCTATTTGATCATCGATCAAACCGAAGCCATGACCACGGTGGATATCAACACCGGGGCTTTTGTCGGCCGTCGCAACCTCGAAGAAACGATTTTTAATACCAATATTGAGGCGACCCAAGCGATTGCACGTCAGCTGCGTCTGCGCAATCTCGGCGGCATTATTATTATTGATTTTATCGATATGATGTCCTCGGATCACCGTCAGCGGGTGTTGGCCTCATTAGAAAATGCGCTCAGTAAAGACCGAGTGAAAACCAACATCAACGGCTTTACTCAACTCGGCTTGGTTGAAATGACCCGCAAACGCACGCGAGAAAGTATTGAACATGTGCTGTGTTCGACGTGTCCAACCTGTGAAGGGCGCGGCAGTGTCAAAACCGTGGAAAGCGTGTGCTATGAAATCTTACGTGAAATCAACCGCGTCAACCGCGCGTACGACGCCGATCGCTTTTTGGTGTATGCCTCTGCAGCGGTGGTCGAAGCGCTCAAAGGCGATGAATCTCACGCGTTGGCCGAGTTAGAAGTCTTTATCGGCAAACAAGTGAAGGTTCAGGCCGAGCCCTTATATGTGCAAGAGCAGTTTGATGTCGTGATGATGTAGGAGCGTTTTAGCTTGAAAACCTTGGCGAGAATAGGCTTGTGGGCTTTGGCCGTTATCTTATTGGTCATGGCCATCACCGCGACCGTGCTGCGCGTGAGTTTGCCACAACTCAATCAGATCAAGCCGGAGATCTTAGCCTGGGTGAAAACACAAACCGGCATCGAGATGAACGTTGAACAGGTGTCGGGCACTTGGCGCAACCTCGAGCCCTCTTTGCGTTTGGACGGCGTGCGCATTGATACGGTCACGATTGACGCCTTGCCAAGCAGTCAGGCGCGCGATATTGCGATTGGTCAGTTGTACGTTCAGTTTGATTTGCTCGATTCTTTGTGGCAACAAAAGTTAGTACTGACTCACCTAGAGGTAGAACACCTTGCGGCGGATCTGAGCGAGGTCCACTGGCAGCAACAAAGCGCAGCCCACGCCCCAGCGACCAATTCCGATCAGGCTGCGACTGACTCTTTGTCGGCATTGGAGCGCTTATTGCTCAGACAGTTTGAGCAGGTGAGTATCCGTGATGCCAATGTGGTGTATTTGGCCCGCTCTGGTGCGCCGCAACGCTTAGAATTAGAACAGCTCAACTGGCTAAATCAAGGTGACCAGCACCGTTTTGATGGTCAGGTATTATTGCCTGAGCGGTTTCGGCCCCACCGCCGTGCGCCGCGTCAGGCATCGGAGGCCGCGGCGACCACTGAGTCGCTGCCCCCAGCTTCGCCCCTTAGTGAGGTTGAGCCTTCATCGCGCAGTGAACGCTTACCGCACACTGAAGCGTCACCCAATGCCACCCCTTCTGCCGATGTGCGCCGCTTTGCCCGCTTAGAGCCTGAGGCCGATGATGACCGCCGACCACGTGGGCCGCGCCGTTTGCAATTACAGGGGCAGTTTCGCGATTTTGGCAGCTTGCGGGATCTCAGTGGCGACTTTTATCTCAATGCGCCGGGGCTGGATCTCAAACCTTGGCTCAGTGAACAAAACCTGCTCGATACCGGGATTGAGCACGCCAGTATCGGCTTGCAGGCTTGGCTGAGTGTTGAGCGCGGTGAGCCGACCGACGGCTATTTGCGCTGGTTGCCTTCGCGCCTGGCTTGGCAGGTCAAAGGCGAATCGCAAAGGCATCAGTTGCGTTTGCGCTCAGGAGAAGCGCGTTTAGTGCCTCAGGACAAGGGCTGGCAGCTTAGCACCTCTCAGGTCAAGTTGTTTACCGACGAGGTCGAGTGGCCGGATTTTAATCTTGATGTGCAATGGCGCCCTGATGGCATGGTTGCGAATCTGTCGCAATTGTCCCTTGAAACGTTAACCCCTTTAGTGCCGCTGTTTAGCGACAGTGCCACAGCCCGTGAAGCGTTTTCACAGTGGCAACTGCAAGGCACGATTAAGGATGTGCGCGTCGCGTCCGATTTTAGCCAGCAGAGCTTAGAGTATTCCGGTCACTTTGCCGGCGTATCGATGCAGCAGTGGTCATCACTGCCCGAGGTGCACAAACTCAGTGGTGATATTCGCGGCAACCGTCGGCAATGGGTACTCAATAGCGAATTGCGCGATGATACCTTACCTTATGGTTCGGTGTTTAAAGCGCCGCTGGTGATCAAAGACGCGCAAGTGCAGTTGGTGTGGCAACAAGACGACCAGGGCTGGCGTTTGTGGTCCGACGATATTGATGTCACGACGCCAGATTTGCAGCTCAAGGGCCAGTTTCGCCTCGATGCCCTAGCAGACAAGGCGCCGTTTTTGTCTTTATACGCACAAACCAAAATCAAGGATGCTGGCCAGACTTGGCGCTACCTACCCCAGCCTGCGTTGGGCAGTGAACTCAGTGATTACTTATCTGACGCGATTCAAGCGGGGCAGAGTGAACGGGCAAAAGTACTCTGGTACGGCGATCTCGATCAATTCCCTTATCAGCAGCATCAAGGGGTGTTTCAAGCTTGGGTCCCCCTGACCAAGGCCCGTTATCAATTTAGCCCCGATTGGCCGAGCATGGATGACATGCAGCTCGATTTACTGTTTCACAACCAAGCGATGCACTTTGATTCTCACCACGCCAAACTCGGTGAGGTGACGGCGTCGCGGGTGATTGGGGAAATTCCGTCGTTTTCTGCCGACAGTGAGATCAAGGTTCAGGCGACGGCGCGCGGTAAGGCCGATGCCATTCGCGATTATATGAATCAGACACCACTGCAAAACTCGGTTGGCGCTGCGCTGTCGACGGTGCAAGTACAAGGTGACGTTGGCGCTGAGTTTCAGCTCTCGATCCCCTTTTCCGCCGAACGCGATCCTCGAGCTTGGGGGGCGGTGCACTTTAAAGACAACCCCGTGTATTTAACCACGCCTGAGATGGTTTTTTCTTCGGTGTCTGGCGAGCTCAAGTTTGACAATGATAAGCTGTTTGCCTCTGGCATGTCGGCCCAATGGCTCGGTCAACCTTTGTCGTTTGATCTGCAAGCGAAAGAACAAGCCTCGGGTTACCATTTGGCGATCAACACGGTGGCGGATTGGGATATCCCTAAGCTTAAGCGTCGTCTCGATGCCGATTGGCTGGCGCCTTTGTCGGGGTTCTTGCCGTGGCAACTGGGGTTAGAGATCAATTTAAAATCTCAAGGGTTTGATTTATCAGCGAAAGCCGGCGCGCCGGTGTTGGGGCTCAAAAGTGATTACCCAGCGCCACTGACGTTTGATTTAGGTAAGGCCGGTTATGCCAAGGTCACGGCAACGGGGGATCAAGATGGGCTCACACTATCGGCGCGGCTACCTAAGCTCAATGGCCAGTGGCTCGATTACGATGGTTACCTTGCCTTTGAGCAGGATTACGCCGCCATTACCCGCAGCCGTTTGCATTTAGGCCCGCGCTCAACCGATGAAAGCGTGCCTGATCAGGTGACACTCACGCCGGGTAAAAAAGAGGTCGTTCTCGATACCGCCACCCTTGATGGTGATGGTTGGCTGGACTTCTTTTCCACCCTGGGAGCAGAGCAAGCGTCTGCTCAAGAAGGCTTAACGGCTGGGCAAAAGGCGCTACCCTCAAGATCGCAAAGTGGCGCAGGGCAATCTGTCTCTCGAACATCCTCCACCAAATCATCGGCCTCTGAGCAAGGCCCTTCGCAGCAACTTTTGCTGCAGCAAGCGGCTAACTCGATCGCACAAGTGAAATCGCAAGCGCGCCAGCAGGGGTTTGATCTCGGTGAGCCGACAGACATAGTGGCAAACGTCGATAAGCTGACGTTAGGTGAGATCAATTGGCATCAAGTCGATGTGCGCGCCAAGCAGCGGCAAGGACGTTGGCAGGCAAGCCTCGACAGCCAAGAAGTACAGGGCAACCTCAGTTATCTTGCCCCTTATGATTTAACCATCGATTTGTCGCGCTTTCATTTGTACATTCCCGGCTTTGAGCAGACGCTCGATAGTGAGCGCCACGAGCCGATCATCAATCAACACGACGCGTCGCCGCAAGTCTCGGCCCTTGAGCGTACCTTGTATCAGATGATGCCCAATTTAACCTTAAACATTGATGACTTTTGGTTGCAAGGTTACAAAGTGGGCAAGCTCACCGCTCAGGTTGAGCGACGCGCCGATCGTTTGAGTTGGCCGCAGTTTAAAGTGCAAAGTGGCAGTAATCTGCTCTCGTTACAAGGGGATTGGCAGTTGAGCGGCGATCAAAGTCACACCCAGATGAGCATGCGCTTTAAAGGCAAAAACAACAGTGAATTGATGCAGCGTTTCGGCATTAGCTCGGGGATTCAAAAAGCGCCGTTTGAGGTGAATTCGACCTTGGATTGGCAGGGCTCACCGTGGGCGATACCAGTGGCGAGTTTAAATGGTAAGGTCAAGCTCAAACTGGGCAAAGGCGTGGTGTCGGATGTGAGCGGTGCGGCGCGGTTATTGGGCCTATTTAGCTTAGATTCGATTATTCGCAAGATGCAGCTCGATTTCTCTGATGTGTTTGACAACGGCATGGCTTTTGACTCGATAACCGGCAGCGGTGAAATCAGCAAGGGCGTCTTTTTGACCAATGACATCAAGATGGATGCCTTGGCGGGCGACATGACGCTCAAGGGCTTAGCGGATTTGGATAAGCGCACCGTGGATGCGCAAGTGGAATTTGTCCCCGACATTACCTCGGGCATTCCGGTGCTCACCGCGTTTGCCGTGTCGCCACCGACTGCCTTGTACGTGTTTGCGGTCTCGACGGTGCTCTCACCAGTGGTGGAAGTCTTTACTAAGGTGAACTATGAGATCAGCGGGCCGATGAGCGATCCTAAAGTGAAGGAAATCTCGCGCAGTAAAGGAGAGTATACCTTGCCCAAGGCATTATCGAGCGACGAGTGAAGGCGAACCGTGAATCACAAAGCGCTCCATGTTCACAAATGAGCGCTTTTGTTTCACTTTTGTGGCCTTAATCTATCTGCCAGTGGCCCACTTGCTGTTAGGATGAGTATAAAGCGATGAGAAGCGCTTCTTTTACCACTGGGTTTTTTGCTTATTTTTCTAACGTTCAGGTTTGACTCTAACGATAAGGATAATGCCGATGAGCCGTATAGCCGTGATTCAAATGACGTCGAGTCGCGACGTCGAAGCCAATCTTGAGTTTGTCCGCCAGCAGTGTCGCCAAGCTTGTCAGTCTGGTGCGCAATTGGTGCTAACGCCGGAAAATACGTTGTTGTTTGGCAACAAGCACGATTATCATCGCATTGCCGAACCCCTCGGTGATGGGCCGATTCAACAAGCGATGTCGGTGATAGCCCAAGAGTGCCAACTGACTCTGGTGCTGGGCAGTATGCCGATTCGCACCGACAATGGCGTAACCTCGACCTCGATCGCCTGGGGGCCAGATGGCGAATACCTCGCCCACTATGACAAGCTACACATGTTCGACGTCGATGTCGCCGATGGTCACCAACACTATCGCGAGTCCGATACTTTTATCGCCGGCCAAGACATCGTCAGCCTAGAGACCAGCATTGCCCATACCGGTATGTCGATTTGTTATGACGTGCGTTTTCCGGCACTCTTTCAAACCTTGCGTCAACGCGGCGCTGAAGTGATCTTAGTGCCCGCGGCTTTTACCGCCGTCACCGGTCGTGCCCATTGGGAAGTGCTGTTGCGCGCCAGAGCGATTGAAACCCAGTGTTGGGTGATTGCCGCAGCTCAAACCGGTCATCATTCCAGTGGTCGTGATACTTGGGGGCATTCAATGGTGGTTGACCCTTGGGGTAGTGTCACGGCACAATTAGCCCAATCACCGGGTTTATTATTGGCCGATATCGATTTATCCGTCGGCCGTTCGATTCGTACGTCCATGCCGCTGATTTCGCATGGCCGCTTTGAACATCAACTGGTCAAGACGCCGCTGACAAAAGAATAACCAATGGGCGTGCCGTGATTGGTGCGCTTGCTCTTCTTTATTCGGCGTCACAGACAGCAGCCTCACACCCCTTGTTGGGGCTGGCAACCAAAAGAGCAAACTATGAGTATTCAACAAGTCGAAGATGCATTACTGACCGCCAATGGTCTCTCTGAACAAGATGTGGCGGATACCCTCGCCAGTATTGCGACGCGTGATATTGACTACGCCGATATCTATTTTCAGTCGAGCTGGCACGAATCCTTGATGCTCGAAGACAGCATCATTAAAGATGGATCGTTTAATATCGATACCGGCGTTGGCGTGCGTGCCGTGACCGGGGAAAAAACCGGTTTTGCTTATTCTGACCAACTGCATCTCCAAGGGCTAAAACAAAGCGCGGTGGCGGCAAGAGGCATTGCTAGCCAAGGCCAAAATGCCCAGGTTCAGGCGTTTTCTCGTCATGATAATCAAGTGTTTTACACCGCAGATAACCCGTTAGCGAGTTGGGATAAAGCGCAAAAAAGCGAACTGCTTAAATCTTTAGATGCCTACATACGCACCAAAGAGCCACTGATCAAAGAGGTGTCGATCAGCCTAAGTGGTGTGCATGAGCAAATGCTGGTTGCCGCCACTGATGGTACGTATGCCGCCGATGTGCGCCCTTTGGTGCGCTTGTCGATTTCGGTGTTGGCGCAAAAAGGCGATCGCCGTGAGCGCGGCAGTGCCGGAGGCGGCGGCCGTTACGGTTATCAAGCCTTTTTACAACAAAACGACGGCGAAGCCTTGGCCTATTATTTTGCCGATGAAGCGATTCGCATGGCATTGATTAACCTTGAAGCGCAAGCCGCACCAGCAGGGACCATGCCGGTCGTGTTAGGCGCTGGTTGGCCTGGCGTCTTGTTACACGAAGCGGTGGGCCACGGCTTAGAAGGTGACTTTAATCGCAAAGACGCTTCGGTGTTCTCGGGTAAAATTGGCGATCAGGTGACCTCTTCGGTGTGCACTATTGTCGATGATGGCACCATGGCCGGTCGCCGCGGTTCGCTCAACGTCGATGATGAAGGGGTCAATGGCCAGTACAACACCTTGATTGAAAACGGTATTTTGAAAGGCTATATGCAAGACAAGCTCAATGCGCGTTTAATGGGTGTTGCGCCAACCGGTAATGGCCGCCGCGAGTCGTATGCCCATTTGCCGATGCCGCGCATGACCAACACCTATATGTTGCCCGGTGAGCACACGCCAGAAGAGATTATTGCGACGGTTGAAAAAGGCTTGTACGCGCCTAATTTTGGTGGTGGTCAGGTCGACATTACCTCGGGCAAGTTTGTCTTTTCGGCCTCAGAAGCGTATCTCATTGAAAACGGTAAGATTACTCGCCCGGTTAAAGGCGCGACGCTGATAGGTTCTGGCATTGAAGCCATGCAGCAAATCTCGATGGTGGGTAATGATCTTGATATCGACCGCGGTGTCGGTGTGTGTGGTAAAGCCGGTCAAAGCGTACCGGTCGGCGTCGGCCAGCCAACCTTGAAACTCGATGCGTTGACCGTCGGCGGCACCGAGTAATTGACCACATACTTAATCAGATTGGTATAACAAAAGTTCAATACGTATAACAAAAAAGGGGAGCCCAAGTGGCTTCTCTTTTTTTTGCCCTTTTAAAGCGTTCGGTCTGTCTGCGCTAGGTTGGTCTGTCTTTGATAGGTTAATGGTAAAAAAGCCCCGTTGACCAGACTAACCGGGGAGGCGTTGGTCAACGGGGCGGGGTTGCCTATCTGGGGTTATCGATAGGGAGAAACCTTATAGATTTTCCTCGGCAAATTCGGCTAGGCGACTTCTCACCACGCCGTTGAGGTGGATGTTGGCGCTGCCTTCAAAGTTTTTAAATCGCTCAACCATGTAGGTTAAGCCCGAGGTGACTGGGGTTAAGTAGTGCGAATCTATCTGGGCTAAGTTGCCTGAACAGATAATCTTGGTCCCTTCACCACAACGGGTGAGGATGGTTTTGATTTGTGATGCGGTTAAGTTTTGGCACTCGTCTAATAGCACAATGGCGTTTTGAATCGAGCGGCCGCGCATAAAGTTAATCGATTTAAATTGAATATTGGCTTTGTCACAGATGTATTTCATCGAGCCTTCGGTGCAGTGATCGTTTTTGTGTAGGGCTTCTAACGTATCGGTGACGGCGGCGAGCCACGGCAGCATTTTTTCTTCTTCCGTACCGGGCAAAAAGCCAATTGATTCACCGATGTCGGGGGTGTTGCGCGTGACGATAATTTTGTCAAAGCGCTTTTGCTCTATGGTTTGCTCTAGCGCAGCGGCGAGGGCAAGGAGCGTTTTACCGCTGCCAGCGGCGCCGGTTAAAATGGTTAGGTCTATCTCTGGGTCGAGCAGGGCATCGAGCGCCATGGCTTGGTAGACGTTTTTCGGCGTAATTCCCCAAGCTTGGCGGTGCATCATGCGCTCGCGGCTGAGATCGCGGATGGTGATTTTATCGTCGATAATTTGTTCAACCCGACCGGCGAAGTCACTGTCTTCATCGATGATGTATTGGTTGATGTAAGTCGGTTCAAAGGTCTCGCGGTCTAGGGTGTGAAAGGTCTTGCCCGCCAGAGCGTAACTGTTGACATCGTCGATGTGATCCCAAAAGGCCCCTTCGCGTTTTTGAAAGCCCTTGGTCAAGTATTGAATGTCGTCGATCAGCTGGTCAGTGCGATAATCTTCGACGTAGCGCACACCGGCCCCTTTGGCGCGCAAACGCATATTGATGTCTTTGGTCACTAACACCACATCGCGGGGGGCGCGTTTGGTCTGCAGGTGTAATATGCCGTTTAAGATGCGATTGTCACCGGCTTTGTCGGCGAAGGCCTTGACGGTTTCTTGCAGCTCAAAATCGGCCAAGATGGCAATGGTGCCTTGAGTGGGTTTGTTGCGGTCTACAGGAATGCCGCCGGCGATTTCATCGGGAGTGGCATCGCGAAAGAGATCTTCTAGTGCGCGTATGGCAACCCGTGCATCTCGTGCGACGTCGCGCTTGCTGTCTTTGATTCTATCTAGCTCTTCTAACACAGTCATCGGGATGATGACGTCGTGCTCTTGAAATGAGTAGATGGCTAAAGGTTCGTGTAACAGGATATTTGTATCGAGAACAAACAGTTTCCGGTCAGTATCGCCCATGAGCGTCTCCTTATATAGCACAATCCTAGATTGAGCATCCATTTCAATGGCAACGTTCACCGAGTCATTGTCGCTACCGGTGCACGTTGCACTTCCTTTATTCAGCCGCCTGGCTGTGGTAGCAAAGACCCAATAATTGGGGACAGTTCATAGACCTCCTTGTAAGAGTATAGGCTATCGCTGTTGTTATACCAATGCCATGAGTCTCTTACTGTTTTATGACAAGTACCAAGCTTCAAAAAAATATTTGGCAACTGAACTCAGAGGCGTGACCTTGCTCACAGCATCAAGTAAACTTGCCGCTTTAGAAAGGTGAGGTCGACCGAACAGACCTAAAATTTGCAGTGAACCTGTGGTTTGCTCTGTGTTTATTGGCATAGAGAAGCCCTTCACTGACACTGTCATTCCCCATTTAATTGACGAGGTAGCCCGTTCATGACATTTGCTGTCGGACAACGCTGGATAAGTGATACTGAAAGTGATTTAGGCTTAGGCACGGTAGTGGCGCTGGATGAGCGCACTGTGACCTTGATGTTTAGTGCATCAGAAGAAAACCGTGTTTACGCCCGTCACGACGCCCCTGTCACCCGTGTGATGTTTAACATTGGTGATACGATCGAAAGCCAGGAAGGCTGGACATTAACCGTCACGCAAGTACGCGAAGCCGATGGGGTTTTTACCTATGAAGGGGAGCGCGAGGACACGCAAGAAGCCGTGACTCTGCGCGAGATTATGTTGAGCCCTCACATTCGTTTGAACAAGCCACAGGACAAATTGTTCGCCGGTCAAGTCGATCGAATGGACCATTTTGTTTTGCGTTATCGCGCGCTCAACAATCAATATCAGCAACACCAAAGCCCTATGCGCGGTTTGTGTGGCATGCGTGCAGGTTTGATCCCTCACCAGTTGTACATCGCGCACGAAGTCGGTCGCCGTCATGCGCCGCGCGTGTTATTGGCCGATGAAGTGGGCTTGGGTAAAACCATTGAAGCGGGCATGATCATCCACCAGCAAATTTTGCTCGGCCGCGCCGAACGCGTGTTGATCGTGGTGCCAGAAACCCTGCAACACCAGTGGCTGGTAGAAATGATGCGCCGTTTTAATTTGCACTTTTCTATTTTTGATGAAGAGCGCTGCGTCGAAGCCTTTGCCGAAGCCGACAATCCTTTTGATACCCAACAGTTTGTGCTTTGTTCTTTGGACTTTTTACGCAAGAGCCGCAAGCGTTTTGAGCAAGCTGTGGAGGGCAACTGGGATCTCTTGGTCGTTGATGAAGCGCACCACCTTGAGTGGACGCCAGACAAGCCGAGCCGTCAATACCAAGTGATTGAAGCGATTGCCGAAGCAACGCCTGGGGTGTTGCTGTTAACCGCTACACCAGAGCAACTTGGCCGCGAGAGCCACTTTGCCCGTTTGCGCCTACTTGACCCAGACCGCTTTTATGATTTTGACGCGTTTGTCGAAGAAGAGCAGCATTATCAACCGGTGGCTGAGGCGATTGCTGGGCTATTCTCTGGCCGAGCAATCGATGCCGATGGCAAAGCCAAGATTGAATCGCTCTTGGGCGAGCAAGCGGACGCGTTGTTTGCCGAGTTAGAAAGTGACGATGAAGCGCGACAAAATGCGGCGCGCCAGAACTTAATCGATAACTTGATGGATCGCCACGGCACCGGCCGAGTGCTGTTTAGAAACACCCGCGCTGGCATTCAGGGCTTTCCTGAACGCCGTGTGCACTTATTGCCGATGCCGATTCCAAGCCAGTACACAACGGCGATGCGGGTGGCGGGCATGCTGGGGGGGAAAATGACGCCTGAAGCGCGCGCGTTGAAAAATCTCTACCCAGAAGAGCTGTTCCAAGAGTTTGAAGGGGATGAGTCGAGTTGGTGGCAATTTGATAGCCGAGTGGATTGGTTGTTGGAAAAAGTTCTCGCCAAGCGCAGTGAGAAAATTTTGGTCATCGCCTCGCGTGCCAGCACGGCGCTGCAACTCGAGCAGGCGCTGCGCGAGCGCGAAGGGGTGAGAGCCACGGTCTTTCACGAAGGGATGTCGATTCTTGAGCGCGATAAAGCCTCGGCGTACTTTGCCCAAGAAGAAGGCGGCGCTCAGGTATTGATTTGTAGTGAAATCGGCTCAGAAGGTCGCAACTTCCAGTTTGCCAATCAATTAGTCATGTTTGATTTGCCCTTTAACCCCGATTTGCTCGAGCAGCGTATTGGTCGCTTAGATCGCATTGGTCAGCAGCGCGATATCGACATTCACGTGCCTTATTTAGAAGGCACGGCGCAGCAAGTTTTAGTCGAGTGGTATCACCACGGGCTCAATGCCTTTGCCCAGACGTGCCCGACGGGTCGCTTGGTCTACGATCAATTCCGCGATCAGCTGGTGGCCATGTTGGCATCAGGCGATCACAGCGAATTGCCAGACGTGATTGCCCAGTCAAGTGAGATCAATCAAAAGCTTAAGCACGATATGGAACAAGGTCGCGACCGTTTGCTGGAAATGCATTCCAACGGCGGTGATAAAGCGGCGCAGATCGTTGAGCAAATTGCCGCGGGCGATGGTGACACCAATTTGGTGAGCTTTGCCTTGAACTTGTTTGACACCATTGGCTTAAACCAAGATGACAAAGGCGAAAATGCCATTGTCGTCACGCCAGCCGAGCACATGATGGTCGCGAGTTACCCAGGCCTGCCTTATGAAGGTGCGACCGTGACCTTTGATCGCGAAACGGCATTGTCGCGAGAAGACATGCACTTTTTGAGTTGGGAACACCCGATGATTCAGGGCGGCATCGATCTGTTGCTCAGTGAAGGGGTGGGAACATCCGCGGTTTCTCTATTGAAAAACAAGGCCTTACCCGTAGGGACCTTGTTGCTCGAGTTAGTTTATACCGTGCAAACTCAGGCGCCAAAACGCTTGGGGCTAAGCCGTTTCTTACCGACTACACCGGTACGTATGATGATGGACGCCAAAGGCAATGATTTGTCGGCGCAGGTTGAGTTTGAGGGCTTTAACCGCCAACTTAGCCCGGTCGGTCGCCATATTGCCAACAAGTTAGTCAGCTCAGTACAAACCGAAGTGCATCACTTAATTGAGCGCAGTGAAGGCTTAATGAGCGCGCCGGTGGCTGAGATCAAAGCGCAAGCCATGGCCAAGATGACCAGTCAGTTGGGCGCGGAGCTTGAGCGTTTACAAGCGTTAAAAGCCGTTAACCCGAATATTCGTGAGGATGAGCTTACTCTGATCGCCGAGCAAATTTCTGAGTCGAAGCGCTTTATTGAATCGGCCGATTATCAGCTTGACTCTCTGCGTTTGATCGTCGTATCTCACCACTGATCAGCGCATTTCTGATCGCCTGATTGAACGCGATAAAAAACCGCCAGCAGCATAGCCGTTGGCGGTTTTTTTATTTGCGGTTTTTATCGTTCAGAGTGAAGAGTCGCTCGATGTTACATCAACCACTTCCACCAAATGAACAAGGCCAAGAAGCCAAAGAGGTAAATCAAACCGGCAATCGACAACATTTTCATCTTCGGTCCCATCACCAACTCTTCAGGTAGCGGTGTGCGGGTTACTAAGATGTAGTTGAGCAAAGCAAAGACCGGGGTGGTCATAAAGGCTAACACCATGGCAAAGTTGAGCATAGGTAGTAACGCCGACGCCCAGAAGGTCAAGATAGCGAGCGCCACGGCTGACACGATCATCATCCACATAAAGCTAGTGCTTTGCGATTGGCTTTCTTTGCGCATGATAAGGCGTTGTGACTCGGCAATCACACGCGAGTAACCATCAATAACCGTAATGGTACTGCCAAAGATACAGAAGAAAGCCACCACAGAGATCAGCGGACGAGCCCATTCGCCAATGGTGGATGAGTACATGCTGACCAATTGCTGAGAGAAACCAACCCCAGATTTAGACAGTTCGACCCCAGACCCATTGAGGACCAAAGCGCCCAACGACAAGAACACAATCGCTAAAATCGCGGTGGTGACGTAACCGATATTAAAATCAAACAGAGCGGAGCGGGGAGTGACGCGCTGCTGTTTGCACTGACTTTTTAGCCATACCGAAGTCAAACTCGACACTTCGATCGGCGCGGGCATCCAACCCATGGTCACGACGATAAACCCGATGGCCGCTAAGGTCCACGGCGATGGGTTTTCTACCACAACCGCAGTGGCGGCATGTTGGTTAAAGGCGATCGCGGCGGCAATAATGGTACAAATCGACAGGGACACCATGATGAGTTTCGACAAGCTGTCGAGGGCTTTGTAGTGGCCTGCGAACAGGATGGTCAAACAAATGGCAATGATACCGATGCTCAAGGTGACAGTGGAGACATCAAAAGGGATGAAAAAGCGCAATAAGCTCACACTGAACAGCACTAAGGCTGCGGTATTGACCACTGCTGAAATGGTTGTCAGGATGGCAAACACGATCAGATACACACGGCCAAGTTTGGCATAGCCTTGAACGAGAGTGTCGCGGGTGCCTATGGTGTATTGTACCCCTGCGCGAAAGAAGGGATATTTGAACAGGTTGACCAATAAGATCAAGCCTGCCAATTGCCAGCCGTAAATGGCGCCAGCTTTGGTTGATGCTACTAAGTGAGATCCGCCGACCGAAGCTGCTGCCATCATGATCCCTGGTCCTAATGAGCGGATCAAGGTTTTGAAGGTATCTGGCTTGTCGGAGGAATACGCGGCCGTATTTTCCATACTCGTTCCTGTTATGTTGTGCTTTTTTGTCTTTGGCAAACCGTGCCAGCGAGCAATCGTTACTGTCATGAAGCGAGTAGGAATGGCGGTGTCTCTCACTTGGATTCTGCCCTGCGACCAAGAAACCTAAGTCATACCAACTCAGTGACTGAGCTTGGGCATGTTATTACCGAGTGGGTATTCCATACTGCCGAATTGTCATGATGTGCGCGTCGATTGCGTGCCGATGAGTGCACGGCGGGGGTTTGACATGGCCTATGTTGACCATTTTTTACTTGTCAAGCACGACATAATGATGACATCACACTAGGCTGTCAATTAGAATGGACACATTAAGCAAGAGCTTTCAACTTTTGAAAAAATCCCAGTGGAATATGCCATAAAATGACTTAAATGCCATATTATTCCACGTTCAACAATTGAGGACACTTATGGCCATGCAATCTTATACGCCACCGATGGAGCCGGTTCGTATCGTGTTTGAAGATCAGGACATCGTGGTGGTGGATAAGCCTGCGGGACTGTTGTCGGTGCCGGGCCGCGCCGCTGAGCATTACGACAGCATGTGGAGCCGAATGGTCGCGCTATACCCCGAAGTTCAAGTGGTGCACCGACTCGACATGGCCACCTCCGGTTTGATGTTGATGGCCAAACACAAACAAGCGGAGCGGGCACTCAAAAAACAGTTTCAATATCGCTTGCCACAAAAAGTCTATTACGCGCGAGTGTGGGGCCAACTCACTGAGCCGCAAGGCGTGGTGGATTTGCCTTTGATTTGCGACTGGCCCAATCGGCCGCGACAAAAAGTGTGTTATGAGCAAGGAAAGCCCTCGCAAACCCGCTATCAACTGATGGTTCAAGAAGAGCATACGGCGGTGGTGCGACTTTTGCCAATCACTGGCCGCTCTCATCAGTTGAGGGTGCATATGATGGCGCTGGGTCATCCGATTGTCGGCGATGAGTTTTACGCACACGACGACGCGTACGCCTTTTCTGACCGTTTGCAATTGCACGCGGCGGAGTTAACCTTTTATCATCCACAAAGTGAACACTTGAGCCAGGCATTTGTTGAGTGTGATTTTTTTCCGGATGCACAGGCGGTGTTAATGGAGCACACCACTCAACCGCGCCAGTTACCGGATTACAAACAGTTAGTGTCGAGTTAGGGAGTACCGCCCTTTGTGGTGATGGAGCCCTCGAGTCGTATTTGTCTACCATAGCGCCATGTCGCCCCTTCACTTAGGGAGGCTAAGCTTGGCATGGTCGCTGTTCAACAAGGAGAAGTTATGCCAGTCCCCAAGATAGTCTTTTTAGATCAAGACACCATTCCCACCCACATTGCGCTGCCAACGTTGGAAGCTTTACATCAGTGGCAAAGCTATCCGACGACGAGTAAAGAACAGGTCGTTGAGCGATTGCAGGGGGCGAGCATTGCGGTAGTCAATAAGGTGGTGCTCGATCGCGAGGTGTTGTCGCAATTGCCTGAGTTACAAATGATTGCGGTGGCGGCGACGGGGTATAACAATATCGATATCGCCGCCTGTCAGGAGCGGGGGATCACAGTGTGCAATATTCGCGGTTATGCGATGCGTTCGGTCCCTGAGCATGTCTTAGCCATGTTGTTGGCATTAAAGCGCAATCTCAAAGGCTATCACCAAGACATTGCCGATGGCGTGTGGCAGCAGGGGGGACACTTTTGTTTCTTTACTCACCCGATTCAGGATATGGCAGGCTCGACCTTAGGCATCATTGGCAGCGGCGAGCTCGGCCAAGCGACCGCTACCTTGGCACAAGCGTTGGGCGTCAATGTGGTGTTTGCCGAACGCAAGGGCGCGAAGTCCTGTCGCCAAGGCTTTTTGCCCTTTGATCAAGTGTTGTCTATGGCCGATGCGATCAGTTTGCACTGCCCTTTAAATCAGGACACCCATCATTTGATTGGCGAACGCGAACTGGCTTTGATGCCCAAGCACAGCATTTTGATCAATGCCGGGCGCGGCGGGTTAGTCGATGAACAGGCGTTAGTGGCCGCATTGCAACAGCAGCAGATTGGCGGGGCTGGCATGGATGTGTTTACCCAAGAGCCCGCGCCGAGCGATCATGTGCTTATTGCCCACCAAAACTTGCCCAATTTGTTGCTCACCCCTCATGTGGCCTGGGGCAGCGATTCGGCCATTGCTCAGTTGCTCGAGATTTTGTTTGCCAATATCAGCGCGTTTTTGGCCGGTAACCCACAAAACGTGGTGGTGTGAGGCGGGGTGAGAGAGTGTGACACAGTGTAAGACAGTGAAACACAGTCAAAGACAGTGAAACACAGTCAAAGACAGTGAAACACAGTCCGCTGCGCTTAACACAGTTTAAAAACAGGTCGCTGCGCTGCAAGATCGCTGCGCTGCAAGATCGCTACGCTTCAAGTAGCAAGAAAGGTCAAAACCAGATGCTTTCTTCTCGTTCCCATGTTCCTGCGTGGGACACCAAAGTTCAGGAAAGTTCAGGACACCCACCAATTTGCCCACGACACCAAAGTTCAGGACACCCACCAATTTGCTTTTTTAAATACAGGTAAATACATGGGTGTCCCGTACTTCCCTTAACACAGTTTAAAAACAGGTCGCTGCGCTGCAAGATCGCTACGCTTCAAGGTCGCTTCGCTTCAAGTAGCAAGAAAGGTCAAAACCAGATGCTTTCTTCTCGTTCCCATGTTCCTGCGTGGGAACGCATAGGGT
>JBFGYW010000027.1:0-24503 GCA_041587235.1 Vibrio sp. | reverse complement strand
CGTCGGTTTTTACATCAGATTATCGCGCGCTCGTAGCTCAGCTGGATAGAGTACCTGGCTACGAACCAGGCGGTCGAAGGTTCGAATCCTTCCGAGCGCGCCATTCTTTTTTTAGTTACAATAAAATCGACACGTCGGTTTTTATATCAGATTATTGCGCGCTCGTAGCTCAGCTGGATAGAGTACCTGGCTACGAACCAGGCGGTCGAAGGTTCGAATCCTTCCGAGCGCGCCATTCCTTCAAAGCCTCATCAATCGATGAGGCTTTTTTATTTCCTCGCGTAAACTTTCTGTGACTCTGTTGGGGTTTTACATTTTTATTCTGTGAGCTGGCTTGAAATGATACAGATCGATTGTTTTTCGCTATTGTTCCTAATTTACTGATTCGCTATGGTTATCTTGTTTGTTATTTGCTCGCTTTGAGCGATTTATCTTCAAGGAGAGGTGAGGTCAGTTATGGAAAATTTATTAGTCGATGCCGCCGTTCTCATGTTGACGGGGATGGGAGTCGTGTTCACGTTTCTCACGGTATTGGTATTTTCTACCCAAGGGTTGTCTCGATTTGCTCAATGGTTAAAACCGGAAGACCAACCCGACACTTACCGTCCTCAATCTGTGCCCGCTAGGTCCAACTCTGAAATTGATCCCAATGTTGTTGCCGCGATCAGCGTCGCGTTACATCAACATCGACATAATTCAAAAGGATAAGTTTATGTCTCATTCATTGGCTTTAACCGATGTGGTATTAAGAGATGCACATCAGTCTTTATTTGCAACCCGTTTACGTATTGAGGACATGCTTCCCGTCGCCAAGCAATTGGACGAGATGGGCTATTGGTCACTGGAAACTTGGGGAGGGGCTACCTTTGACGCCTGTATTCGCTATCTCGGTGAAGATCCTTGGGAAAGACTGAGAACGCTTAAAGCCGCGATGCCGAAAACGCCGATGCAAATGCTGCTGCGAGGACAAAATTTATTAGGCTACCGCCATTATGCAGATGATGTCGTCGCCAAGTTTGTTGAGCGAGCGCATAGCAATGGAATGGATGTCTTTCGCATTTTTGATGCGATGAATGATGTGCGCAATTTCCAATCGGCAGTCAAAGCTGTGGTGTCAAGTGGTGCTCATGCTCAAGGTACCTTATCGTATACCTTGAGTCCTGTGCACAATTTAGAGACCTGGCTTGATCTGGCCAAGCGCTTGGAAGATCTCGGCTGTCACTCTCTGTGTATCAAGGATATGTCCGGGTTACTTAAACCCTATGATGCGTATGAATTGATTCAACAAATCAAAGCAAGTTGTGATATTCCCATCGCACTGCACTGCCACGCGACCACAGGGCTCTCGACGGCCACCGCGGTAAAAGCCATCGAGGCGGGTGTCGATATTCTCGATACCGCCATATCATCAATGAGTGGTACCTATGGCCATACTCCGACGGAGACCATAGTGGCGATGCTGGAAGGACAAGAGCGCGATACTGGCTTGCCGCTGGCGAACTTTGCGCCGATTGCGGATCACTTTCGCACGGTAAGGAAAAAGTATGCTCAGTGGGAAGGACAATTAAAAGGTATTGATGCGCGTATCTTAACTGCCCAAGTTCCTGGGGGCATGTTAACCAATATGGAAAGTCAGCTTAAACAACAAGGGGCCCTGGATCGCATGGATGAGGTGTTGGCTGAAATACCTCGTGTTCGTGAAGATCTTGGCTATATCCCTCTAGTGACGCCGACATCGCAAATTGTCGGTACGCAATCTGTGATCAATGTACTTACTCAAGAGCGTTATAAGACCATTACCAAAGAGACCGCAGGGGTATTGAAAGGCGAGTACGGTGCAACACCAGCGCCGGTTGATGCTGCTTTGCAAGCCCGAGTCTTAGAAGGCAATGCGCCGATAACTGACAGGCCTGCCGACCACATTGCTGACGAATGGGCATCACTGAGTTCGGAAGTTGAAGAATTAGCTCAAAAACATGGCTTTTCGCTGGCAAATCATGTTGAAGATGACGTGTTAACCTACGCTTTGTTTCCACAAGTGGGCTTGGCCTTTTTGCAAAATCGAGGTGATCAAAGCTATTTTGAACCCACTCCCGATCATGCCTCGAAAGAAACGGTGGCTCCCGATGCTGAGAAACCATCGGCGTCTGTACCCACAACAGAGCTGCCGAAGTCTTACCACGTCAAGGTCAACGGTCAAGCTTATCAAGTTGAAATTAGTGACAGTGGTGATGTTTCATCAATGGCGAGTATTCCTGCAAGCCAAGCTCATGCTCCGGTGACTCCCGTGGCGGCAAGTAGTGGTGACCCTGTAGTCGCACCACTTGCGGGCACTATTTTTCAGGTGATGGTGAAGCCTGGTGATCAAGTTCAAGCGGGTGAGGTGTTACTCGTTTTAGAAGCCATGAAAATGGAAACGGAAATTCGTGCGCAACGTTCTGGTGTTATTGCCCATCTGGATGTGAAAGAAGGGGACAGTGTGACTGTGGGCCAACCTTTATTGCTATTGAGTGAGTAGGAGAGAACAAAGCATGGATGGTTTATTAACGCTATGGTCCGAAACGGGGATTGCACACTTTACGTTTAGCCAGTTGGTGATGATGTTGGTTGGCTTTGGGTTACTGTATTTGGCGATAGGTAAACGCTTCGAGCCTTTATTGCTGCTGCCGATAGGCTTTGGTGCAGTATTGGCGAATATCCCCAATGCCGGCTTTACCGAACCTGGCGGCCTGTTGTACTACGTTTACTACATTGGCATCGATTCTGGGGTATTCCCACTCTTGATCTTTATGGGAGTGGGCGCGATGACCGACTTTGGCGCTCTGATTGCCAACCCGAAAACGCTCTGGCTCGGGGCGGCAGCTCAGTTTGGTATTTTTGCCACTTTGTTTGGGGCTATTTTACTCAATGCAGTTCCAGGAATGGCGTTTTCGATGCCTGATGCCGCTTCTATCGCGATCATTGGCGGGGCTGATGGTCCGACGGCGATCTTCCTTGCGAGTCGTTTATCCCCAGATTTGCTCGGCGCTATTGCGGTTGCTGCTTATAGCTATATGGCACTTGTGCCCATTATACAGCCGCCGATCATGAAATTGTTGACCAATGAGCAAGAGCGCAGTATTGAAATGGCTCAACTTCGCCACGTTTCTCGTTTAGAGAAGGTGTTTTTCCCCTTAGCAGTGCTCTTTTTGACCATTTTGTTTTTGCCATCGGCTACCCCTTTAGTGGGCATGTTTTGTTTAGGCAACTTGATGCGTGAGTGCGGCGTGGTCGATCGCCTGTCAAAAACCGCTCAGAATGAATTGATCAATATTGTGACGATTTTCTTAGGCCTTGGGGTGGGATCCAAGTTACAAGCCGAACAGTTCTTGTCATTAGAGACCTTAGGCATTTTAGCGCTCGGAGCGGTGGCTTTTAGTATCGGTACGGCGGCGGGGGTGTTAATGGCCAAAGTGTTAAACCGCTATTCAGCAACGCCAATTAATCCGCTGATTGGTGCTGCAGGCGTTTCTGCTGTGCCCATGGCTGCTCGGGTGGTGAATAAAGTGGGTTTAGAGTCTAACCCGCACAACTTCCTTTTAATGCATGCTATGGGGCCTAATGTTGCCGGGGTACTTGGCTCAGCGGTTGCCGCAGGCATACTGTTGGCGTTAGTCGGCGGTTAGTTATTGGCCGAGGGCCATTGCGATGCTCCTACCGGGTTAACGTGACTATCGCTTGCAGTGCTGTTGCGATTGATAGAGAATGAAATTCAACGTCAGTATTGGATTTGCGCACAGGGAAATGAGATGGAAAATAAACAGATAATTATCACAGAGTTTGGTGAAGCCAACGTTTTGTCAATTCAAGAGAGTGCTGTTCCATCTCCCGCACCTGGTGAAGTCTTAGTCAAAGTGGCTTTTGCTGGTGTGAACCCGATTGATGTCAAAACTCGCGCTGGTTTAGGCTGGGCCGCTGAGCAGAACAAAGACAAGTTACCTTGGGTGCCGGGGTACGATATTTCTGGGACAGTGATTGAGTTGGGTGAAGGATGTCAGCGCTTTCAGATCAATGAAAATGTCGCTGGTTTTATCGGCTTTCCACTGCAAGGGGGCGGTTATAGCCAGTATCTGTGTGTCTCCGAACAAGCCTTGAGCCGCGTTCCTGACTCTGTCACCTTAGAGGCGGCTTGTGTCTTGCCTTTAGCAGGGCAAACTGCGGGGCAGGCCCTGACTAAGGCGCAAGTTAAAGAAGGCGATCAGGTGTTGGTTTTAGCTGGGGCTGGCGGGGTCGGACACTTGGCTTTGCAAATCGCGATTGCCGCCAAAGCAGAGGTGTATACCACCTGCAGTGAATCAAATCTTGATTACTTATCTACCCTTGGCGCTCATGCGATCAATTATCAATTTGCCCCAGTGTCAGAACGGCTTGAAAACATCGATGTCTTGATCGATCTCATTGGCGGTGATGTGGCATTGGATGCGTTAAAATGCCTCAATGATCAAGCTCGTGTGGTGAGCGTACCAACCCTAAGTGCCAATTTGATTTGTGAAAAAGCACAATTACTTGGCTTTGACGCTCAGGGCATGCTGGTAGAGCCCGACCCGCAGCAACTGGATACTTTACTCTATATGGTGAGTGTTGGGTTGCTTAAAACTGAAATTCAACAGATTTATTCCTACCGAGAAGCAACTGCTGCCCATCAAGCGATCGAAACTGGCCATACCCGAGGTAAAATCTTACTGGCGATGCACGACTAAGCATGTTGGACACTTTGGCTCAGTGGTGGCCTTGGTCACCCCTAGCTTGGTTATTTGTTAGCGGCTTTTTAAGTTCGACATTATTGCCCGGTGGCTCTGAAGTGTCGCTTTGGGTCATGCTTGGCAACCAGGATTACTCTGTGTTGTCGTTACTTTTCGTCGCAACGTCGGGCAATACGTTAGGCGCAATGGTCAATTATGCAATGGGCTATCTTTTTCCCCATACCTATGCTGGCGCACATTCTTCCCGAGCTTGGCGTTGGGTACACCGTTATGGCGTTTGGAGTTTGCTGCTCAGCTGGCTGCCCATTATTGGCGATCCCTTGTGTCTTATCGCGGGATGGTTGCGGTTGCCGTGGTTGTACTGTGTCATCGCTATCGCCGTCGGCAAAGCCATCCGCTATGGGATCATTATTGCCAGCTATTAATTGGTATCGTCTAAAATCAGTGTGTGTTTGGGTGAAAAACAGATAAGTAAAATGAGGACTTGAAAAACACCGGTTGAAGTCGCACCTATGACAATGGCAAGATAAAACCATAACAACGCAGTTTCACGATTGGTTTAAGTGATACTCAACAATATTAATCACCCTGCCCAAAGACAGTCATTGGGCTGAAACAGAAGCGAATCCAATTTTGACAAATTTTTCAGATAAACTGGGCCTTATCGCACAGCGACCAGAAGTTCTAACTCAATTAGGGCGCGGCGTAGAAAGAGAAACGTTGCGATATGATGCCAACGGTCATTTGTCTTTAACTTCTCACCCTGAAAATCTAGGTTCGGCTTACACCAACCAGTATATTACGACAGACTTTTCCGAGTCACTTCTCGAGTTTATTACCCCGGTAAGCAGTAGTATTGAGGATTTGATGGCTCAATTGAGCGATATTCATCACTTTACTCAATCACAACTCGGCAGTGAAAAAATGTGGCCATTGTCGATGCCTTGTTATATTCAAGATGAACAAGCAATACCTCTTGCCCAATATGGCAGCTCGAATGGGGCCAAAATGAAGACCTTGTACCGCGAAGGTCTTAAGCGTCGCTATGGCAGTTTGATGCAAGTTATCTCCGGTGTGCATTTTAACTTTTCTTTTCCAGAATCATTTTGGGATGCGCTTTGGGGCGATCAAAGTGAAGCGCAAAGGCAAGAGTCTAAATCAGCGGCTTATTTTGGTTTGATCCGCAATTACTATCGCTTCGGGTGGTTGATCCCGTATTTGTTTGGCGCATCCCCCGCGTTGTGCTCGTCTTTTGTCAAAGGCCGAGAAGAAGAGTTCAATTTACAGTCTTTAGGTGAAACGCGCTTTTTACCCTATGCGACCTCGTTGCGCTTGAGCGATTTGGGGTATACCAACAGTGCGCAAAGTGCACTTAAAATCGGGTTTAATTCGATTGAAGAATATTTAGACGGGTTAGATCAAGCCATTCGTACCCCTTCTGAAGAGTTTGCCAAAATCGGTGTGAAAGTAGCAGGTGAATACCGTCAGCTCAACAGCAATGTGCTACAAATAGAGAATGAACTCTATGCGCCGATACGCCCTAAACGGGTGGCAAAAAATGGTGAAAAACCGTCACAGTCGCTCAAGCGCGGCGGTGTTGAATACATCGAAGTACGCTCTCTCGACGTTAACCCATTCAGTCCGGTTGGTTTAAGTGAAGACCAAGTGCGCTTTTTGGATCTTTTCTTAACTTGGGCGGTTTTGTCCGATTCGAGTTCAATGACGGATAGTGAACTTGAATGTTGGCGCAGTAACTGGCGCAAAGTGGTTGTCGAAGGACGCAAACCTGACTTGATGTTGAAAATAGGATGTCAAGGTGAGCAACTGACGTTAAAAACTTGGGCACACCGCGTTTTTGATGAGTTGGAATTGGTCGCCGTTGAAATGGATCGCGCTCAGAACAGTGATCAATATCAAAAGGTATGTCAGCGATTGCGCCGTTGGATTGATGATCCGAGTCAAACTCTATCAGCGAAATTGCTCGATATGATCTTGCAACAAGGTGGATTAGGCGCCGTGGGGTGCCAGCTGGGCAAGCAATATCAGCAAGAAAATTTGCACCATGCCATGACCTTTTATACCCCAGAGCAAATGCAAGCCGAAGTATCGCGTTCTTGGCAAGAGCTGGCGGATATTGAAGCTCAATCGAATGTGCCTTTTGACGACTTCTTAGCCGATTATTTTCAGTATTTGAGGGAATAAAGGGTGATATCTTGCCGCCAGTGTATTCTCGTGTCCCTTCTCGTTGTTTTGGCGGGCTGTGCTAATCAGCCACCAACACAGCAAGACAATCTTTGCCTTATTTTTGAGCAATACCCTGAGTGGTATGAAGATGCGGTGGCGATGGAGAAAAAATGGGGCACGCCAATACAAATTGCGATGTCTTTTATCAAACAAGAAAGTGCTTATCGCCACGACAGTCAGCCGCCGAGGTATTACGCACTTGGCTTTATTCCTTGGGGCAGGCTTAGCAGTGCTTATGGCTATGCTCAAGCGCAAGACGGCACTTGGGATGACTTTCAAGCTGCGACAGATCACGGCGGAGCAAGAGACAATTTTGATGATGCGTTAATGTTTATTGGTTGGTATACCAATCAGAGTCGCAACAAGCTCGGTTTATCACTTTGGGATAGCTATAATCAATACTTGGCTTATCACGAAGGTTGGACGGGGTATCAAAGGCGCTATCATCGCAATAAGCCCAATTTACTGCGCGTGGCGAAGCGAGTGGAAACCGTGGCAAATAATTACGGTTGGCAACTAAAGCAATGCCGAGCCAAATTAGAAGACCAACGCAATAGCCGTTGGTGGTAATAAAGAATAACAAGGAGAAAAGTGATGCCTTTATTAGACAGTTTTACCGTTGATCATACCAGAATGCAGGCCCCTGCTGTTCGTGTCGCGAAAACCATGACTACCCCTAGTGGTGATACGATTACGGTGTTTGATTTGCGTTTTACCGCCCCCAACAAAGACATTTTGTCAGAAAAGGGCATTCATACCCTTGAGCATTTGTTTGCTGGGTTTATGCGTCAACACTTAAATGGTGAACAGGTTGAAATTATTGATCTCTCACCGATGGGGTGCCGTACGGGGTTCTATATGAGTGTGATCGGTCATCCCGAAGAAGCTCAGGTAGCAACGGCTTGGAGCGCATCAATGCAAGATGTGCTCAAAGTAAAACAGCAAAGCGATATTCCAGAGCTCAACGAGTATCAATGTGGTACTGCTTCAATGCACTCTTTGACTGAAGCCCAAGAGATTGCCAAAGCCATTATTGATGCCGGGATTCAAGTCAATAAAAATGAAGATCTCGCCTTGCCAGAAAGCATGCTAAAAGAACTTCAAGTCGATTAAAACTTGTCCCGTAGTGACGCAAAAAAGCCTTCATCGTGAAGGCTTTTTTATTGGCTTTAAAATGGCGAAGTGAACTTGGTTACTTTGGGTTAACTCAGGGTGCGCATCGACTTTTTCTTAGGCCAAACTTTGACTTGCTTAATGCGGTTTTCTTCCATTTCAACCACCTCCATATGCTGACCTGCAATGCGCAAACTGATCACGCCATCGGGAATGTCTTCTAAGTGCTCGAGCAATAGGCCGTTGAGCGTTCTTGGGCCATCTGTGGGCAGTTTCCAGCGCAACCCTTTGTTGATGTCGCGGATATTGGTACTGCCTTCGATGAGAAATGTGCCGTCCGGTTGTGGGGTGATTTCATCCGATAAGCTCGGTGAAATTGAGGTGGTAAACTCGCCGACAATTTCTTCGAGAATGTCTTCAAGTGTAATTAGGCCAATAATGTCGCCATACTCATCGACAATCAGACCAATGCGTTCCTTTTTGCGTTGGAACTTGAGCATTTGTACATTTAAGGGGGTCCCTTCGGGAATGAAGTAGACTTCATCGGCGGCTTTGAGCAAGGTTTTCTTGCTAAATTCATTTTTTTCTAGCATCAAGCGATACGCTTCACGCGAACGCAGCATTCCAACGGCCTCATCGATACGATCGCGGTACAAAACGATACGGCCGTGTGGAGAGTGCGTTAATTGGCGTTGTATGGACTTCCAATCATCATTGATGTCAATCCCGGTAATTTCATTTCTGGGCACCATAATGTCATTAACGGTGACGTGTTCGAGGTCAAGTATCGAGACCAACATATCTTGGTGACGACGAGGAATTAAGCCACCGGCCTCGTTGACGACGGTGCGCAATTCTTCTGAACTCAAGTTATCTTCGCCATTGTGATCGACTTTGACACCAAGTAAGCGAATAAAGCCATTGGTGATGAAGTTCATTGCGATGACCAGTGGCGCTAATACCTTCATTAATAAGGCTAGCAGTACACTACTGATGTAAGAGACTCGTTCTGGATAAAGAGCGGCGAGTGTTTTTGGCGTAACTTCTGCAAACACTAAGACGACGATGGTTAATACCCCGGTGGCAATGGCAACGCCGTAGTCTCCGTACAAACGCATGCCGATAATCGTGGCAATCGCGGAAGCGAGAATATTAACAAGGTTATTGCCGATCAGGATTAGACCAATTAATCGGTCTGGTCGGTTTAATAATTTTTCAACTCGTTGTGCGCTTTTGTCACCTTGATTTGCTAGGTGTCTAAGGCGGTAACGGTTAAGAGACATCATACCGGTCTCTGAACCTGAAAAGTAAGCTGAAATAAAAATCAGACAAGCGAGTAAAGTAAATAATATACCCGTAGAGATGTCGTCCAAAAGCGTGAATTCCTTTGTCGTTAAATAATGAACCGAAGTTACTAGTGTTTATAGGGTTGTTGGCCGTAAATTACAAGCCTCAGCGGGAAGAATGTGCGACCTAACGCAAAATCACTTCACTGACGAAACGGCTACCAAAGTAACCCAATGTTAAAATGGCACTGCCGGAGACGCAAAACCAAGTGACGAGCCTTCCACGCCAGCCGCGTTGATAATGCCCCCACAACAAGGTCAAATACACCAACCAAGCGACAAAAGACAAGATGGCTTTATGAGCGTTTTCTTCCGCGTAGATTCCTTGCACAAATAAATAACCCGTCAGTAAGGTACCGGTGAGCAAGACTGTGCCTGCGATTAAAATTTTAAACAATTGTCTTTCGACCAACATTAAAGGCGGTAAGTTTGGGTTGATCGCCAGCGCTTTCTTGCATTTCAATTTGTGGTCAAGCCAAGCGAGTTGGATGGAGTAGAGGGCCGCAACGATAAGAATACAATAGGAAGTTAAGGCCAATCCTATATGCATTAATAACTTGGCGTCGTCTTGCAAATGTTTACCGACAGTCACCGGCGTGAAGTTGGCCGCCAGTAAATTCACCACGGCAAAGGCGTAAACGATGGGAAGCATAAACCACAAACGGTTTTTGAGCATGGAACTGCTCATCGCAAAACTGATGATAAAGCTCATCAAAGAAGCCACGTTAAGAATACTTAAATTATTCACCGAGCCAGCAAAAATGAGATCGAACATCAACCAAGCGTGAAAAACCAAGGCCAGCATAGCGCAGGTGAAAACGGTTTTTACTTTGATCCCAGTTTGGTGAGCCAAAGCGGGCACAATATTGGCAATGGCAAGCAAATAAAAAGCCGATGCTGCTAAAGCAATGAAGTTATCCATGTAGGTTCGCGTACTCTTTCTGTAATGGTGAAGACTTAAACTCACATCATACCAAGGAGTGTGCTCAGATACCTATAATTTCTTTATCTCGATTAGGTGTAATTTGCGCTTTTCATCCCCATATCATTCCGTATGGAATACAGAGATGGGTATGACTTCCAGTTTGGCTAGGTTATACTCAATGCATTGTCGCAGAACAAAGCGAAGAGAGCAGCATGTTTGATAATTTAACGGATCGTTTATCCAAAACGCTGAAGAACATCAGCGGTAAAGGTCGGCTGACCGAAGATAATATAAAAGAAACCTTGCGCGAAGTGCGAATGGCTTTACTCGAGGCCGATGTTGCCTTGCCGGTTGTACGCGATTTTGTCAAGCGAGTCAAAGAAGGTGCTGTTGGGGTTGAAGTATCGAAATCCCTGACCCCAGGACAAGAGTTCATTAAAATTGTCCAAGCCGAATTAGAATCGGTGATGGGCGAATCTAACGAAGCGCTCAACTTGGCCGCGCAACCCCCAGCCGTGATCTTAATGGCGGGCTTGCAAGGTGCGGGTAAAACCACCAGTGTGGGCAAACTCTCGAAATTACTAACTGAACGTGACAAGAAAAAAGTGTTGGTGGTGTCCGCCGATGTTTATCGTCCTGCGGCGATCAAGCAATTGGAAACCTTGGCCTCGGATGTTGGCGTCGACTTCTTCCCATCGAGCCCAGACCAGCAACCGATCGATATTGCCAACGCCGCTATCGATCATGCTAAACGCAAGTTTTACGATGTCCTCATTGTCGATACCGCGGGTCGCTTGGCGATTGATGAAGACATGATGGCTGAAATTCAGCAGCTTCACCAAGCGATCAACCCGGTTGAAACCCTCTTTGTGGTTGACGCGATGACGGGTCAAGATGCGGCCAATACGGCGAAGGCTTTCGGCGATGCCTTACCTTTAACCGGTGTGGTGCTAACCAAGGTTGACGGCGATGCTCGAGGTGGTGCTGCGTTATCGGTACGCCATGTCACGGGCAAACCGATTAAGTTTTTAGGTGTGGGTGAGAAAACCGATGCCCTAGAACCTTTCCACCCCGATCGCGTTGCCTCGCGTATTTTGGGAATGGGCGATGTACTTTCTCTAATTGAAGACTTACAGCGCAACGTCGACCAAGATAAAGCGGAAAAACTGGCTAAAAAGTTCAAAGAGAAGAAGGGCTTTGATCTGGAAGATTTTCGCGAGCAGCTCGGACAGATGCAAAACATGGGCGGCATGATGGGCATGATGAATAAACTGCCTGGAATGTCTCAATTGCCTGCCGATGTGAAGGACAAAGTTGACGATAAAATGTTTAAGCAAATGGAGGCAATCATCAACTCCATGACCATGAAAGAAAGACAGCATCCCGATGTCATTAAAGGGTCGCGCAAAAAGCGTATTGCCGCGGGTTCAGGTACCCAGGTCCAAGATGTCAATCGCCTGTTAAAACAGTTTACCCAAATGCAGAAGATGATGAAAAAAATGCAAAAAGGTGGCATGAAAGGCATGATGCGCAACATGCAAGGCATGATGGGTGGCGGCGGCGGTTTTCCTCCATTTGGGCGCTAACCCTGTTTTGCCTTTTCTTATGGCAGATTAAAGGGCTTATACACATCGTTAAAGAGAAAGTGCGTCAGCACTTTTTTACCTCCGATACTTTTGAATGGAATATTTGGCTAAAAAATAACGCCAAGACTTGCAAAACCCTTCAATAAGAGTAAAATTCGGGGGCTTCAAATTGGCACGAGACCCCAAACAGCCATCAATGCGCTTTTTGGGGTTAATTTTATTATTGAGAAAGCAAAGAGGACGACATGGTAACCATTCGTTTGGCACGTCACGGCGCTAAAAAGCGTCCATTTTATCAAATCGTAGTAGCGGACAGCCGTAATGCGGCAACTGGCCGTTTCATCGAGAAAGTAGGTTTCTTTAACCCTACTGCAACTGGTCAAGAAGAAGGTCTACGTCTAGACCTAGATCGCGTTAACCACTGGGTTGGTCAAGGCGCATCACTTTCTGATCGTGTTGCTAAGCTAGTGAAAGACGCTCAAAAAGCGGCTTAATTCTCCGGAAGTCATTAGTTTATGTCGATGCAAGGTAAAGAAACATTGAGCTCATCAGTAGACAAAGTCGTAGTCGGTAAGCTGGGTTCGACGTATGGAATCCGCGGGTGGCTTAAGGTTTTTTCCTACACAGACAATGCGGAAAGTATTTTTGATTATCGTCCTTGGTTCATTAAGCAACAAGGGAAATGGGTTGAGCTAAACGTCGAAAGCTGGAAGCGCCATAACAAAGGTATGGTGGCTAAGTTAGACGGTATAGAGATGCGTGAAGACGCTCACTTGCTGACTAATGTTGAGATCGCGATTGACCCAGAAGTATTACCTGAACTGTCAGAAGATGAATTCTACTGGCGTGAATTATTTGGTATGCAAGTGATTACGACAAGCGGTTACGACTTAGGTGTGGTAAACGATATGCTCGAAACTGGCTCCAATGATGTTTTGGTCGTACAAGCGAATATTAAAGATGCTTTTGGCAAAAAGGAACGGTTGATTCCGTTTCTTGAAGAGCAAGTGATCAAAAATGTTGATCGCGATGCTCAACGGATCGAAGTTGACTGGGATCCTGGATTCTAATTTCAAAACCATCAATGGGTGAACAAATGTGGGTTGGCGTTATTAGCCTTTTTCCCGAAATGTTTCGCAGCATTACGGATTTTGGAGTTACCGGCCAAGCGGTTAAAAAAGGGTTGTTGAATGTTCAGGTGTGGAATCCGCGTGATTACGCGCGAGATAAGCATCGAACCGTTGACGATCGCCCCTATGGTGGTGGGCCTGGCATGCTCATGATGGTACAGCCTTTGCGCGATGCCATTGCCGATGCAAAAGCCGCCGCACCGGGGAAGACGAAAGTGATTTACCTCTCGCCACAAGGTCGAAAACTCGACCAACAAGGCGTTGAAGAGTTGTCGCAAAACGATAATTTACTATTGATTTGTGGGCGTTACGAAGGGGTAGATGAGCGCATTATTCAATCTCATGTTGACGAAGAATGGTCAGTAGGAGATTTTGTAATGACGGGAGGAGAACTTCCGGCAATGACGTTGATAGACTCTGTCTCTCGGTTTGTACCTGGAGTACTTGGCGATATCGCTTCTGCCGAAGAAGATTCTTTTGCTAACGGTTTGTTAGATTGCCCGCATTACACGCGCCCCGATGTGTTAGATGGATTGCCCGTACCTGAGGTATTGCAGTCCGGTAATCACAAGGCGATTCGTCGCTGGCGACTTAAACAGTCGCTAGGTCGCACTTGGCTTAGAAGACCAGAGCTCCTGGAAAACCTAGCTCTGACTGACGAACAGGAACAATTACTGGCGGAATTTATTCAAGAATACCGCGAACAGTAACCTATTTTATTTAGTATCAGTTTATTCTAGGAAATATAGAAATGAGTAATATCATCAAAGCTCTTGAGCAAGAGCAAATGAAGCAAGACCTACCAACTTTCGCACCAGGTGACACTGTTGTGGTTCAAGTTAAGGTAAAAGAAGGTGACCGTGAGCGTCTACAGGCGTTCGAAGGTGTCGTTATCCGTAAACGTAACCGCGGTCTACACTCTGCTTTCACAGTTCGTAAGATTTCTAACGGTGAAGGTGTTGAGCGTACGTTCCAAACTCACTCTCCAATTGTGGATAGCATTGAAGTGAAACGTCGTGGTGCAGTACGTCGTGCCAAGTTGTACTACCTACGTGAGCGTTCGGGTAAAGCGGCTCGTATTAAAGAGAAGCTTACTAAGAAGTAATGCTATCGCAAATAGCGTTCTCATAAAAAAAGCGGAGCCCATGGCTCCGCTTTTTTATGTGTGGTCTTAATGATTATTCAAGACCATCTGTAGCTTAGAGGCAAGCTGCTTGAGCTTATTCAGACCAACCATCGGCATCAGACATATCTGCTGCGCCAGGAATGCTGTTTTCTTCATCTGCCCATTCACCAAAGTCGATCATCTGGCATTGTTTACTGCAAAAAGGTCGGTAGGGGCTTGTGCTGTCCCAAGTGACAAGCTGCTGGCATTGAGGGCATTTAACTTGAGTGATTTTCTTCATTACTTTTCTGTTTTCTCTTTAACTGCAGACCGCTAATTCAAACTCGATATCTTGAGCGCTGGCTTGGCCATCATCGAAGTTAATGAATTTAATGGCAAAGCGATTTTTGTGGCCCGATATCATTGGGTAGGCACCGAAATGACTCGGAATAGCAAGGCGTAAGATATTGGCTTCGCTCGCATCACTTTGAAAAAAACCTGACTGGGCGACTTTGGGTTGATAATGCCCGGTCTCTCGACACAGCTTTAACCACAATTGTAAAGCGCCACTCAAGCCGGTCAAGCTAGCGAGCCAACGTTGAGAGTCTTGTTCTTTTTTGCCTTCTTCACCCAACCAAAAATGCAGGGCGGGAAGATCAAAGCAACAGGCTCCACCTGGGAGACTAAAGCGTTGACGGATTGAACTTAAAAAGCCGTCTTCTTTCAATTGCTGACCAATGCGAGAGCCGCTCATTAACTGACGATGCGCGTGATCAATATCGTCGAGTAATTGTCTTAACATCGCCTGATCTACGCCATCGACGTCAAGCCAAAGTCGGTACATTTGCCGTTGCTTTTCTAAATCTTTGGCCAGCTCACTTTTTAGGTGAATTTGCTCAAAAATTTCTAACAGGTCGAACAGCGAGCGAAAGAATATTTGGTACTGATAGGCATCGTTAAGTGGCGCAGAGGTGTGCGCTTGCTTTAAGAGGTGTTCGACTCGCAAATAAATACGGGTCTTTTCATTTAACGGGTGTTCGAATTTATGGGTATTCATCTTCGCAAGCCTTAGTGTAACTCCCTGCTATTGTCGCGCATTTTGGGTGGCCATATCTAGATACAACTGATGAAGTAATGTGATTTGTTGCAAAAGTTCAGTTTTATCTGATTGATTATTAATCACGTCATCGGCATTGGCGAGTCTTTGCTCACGGCTCACTTGAGCGGCAATAATACTTTGTGCCTGCTCTTGGCTCACGCGATCGCGCTGCATAACCCTTTGTCGTTGGCAATCGGTGTCGATATCGACAACCAGCACTCGATTGCACAGCGATTGTAAATTGTTTTCGACTAATAATGGCACCACTAACAACGTATAGGAAGAGGTGGTTTTATCTAAGTCTGCCAACATTTTTTGTCGAATCATAGGGTGAAGCAATTGATTTAACCATAACTTGTCATCCTGAGATTGAAAAATGATTTCTCTTAACGCGCGGCGATTCAGTTTTCCATCTTGGGTGACAATACTTGGACCAAAACGCTCGCTGATCGCATTCAGACCTGGAGTGCCCGGTTCGACGACTTGGCGAGCAATGACGTCAGCATCGACAATATCTATAGCAAAGTGTTGATGAAATAAGTCGGCGACGGTGGTTTTGCCACTGGCGATCCCACCAGTTAATCCAATCACATAGCTCATAATGAATATCCAAAAATGAAATGAGTATAGGCCGAGACAATCTCATCCCCCCAGAGCAGGATTAAGGTGCCCGCTAAAGCTAAACTTGGACCAAACGGCATCGGCTGCTGAGTATTCCCCTGATGTTTGCGCAGTAGAATCAAGGCTAAGAGCAACCCTGCAAACGAAGCGATGAGTAAAATAGGCAATAAATACAGACTGCCAACCCAAGCGCCTAATGCCGCCAGCAGTTTAAAGTCGCCATAACCAAGACCTTCTTTTCCTGTGATCAGCTTAAAAGCCCAGTACAAGGTCCACAACACCAAGTAACCCGCCATCGTCCCTAATAAGGCTTGTTCGATAGGGACAGGTGAAATGCCGGTGTAGGCGGCCAATAACCCTGCCCACATCAATGGCAGGGTGATCGAGTCAGGTAGAAGAAAAGTATCCCAATCGATCAGCGCTAGAACAAGCAGGCTATAAATCACGCCACAGTAAGCAAAAGCGAGCGGGGTCCAGCCGTATTTTAACATGATGACAAGGGTCAATACTGCACTGAACGCCTCAACCAGTGGATAACGCCAGCTAATTTTAGTGTGGCAAGAAGCGCAACGCCCACGCAGACACAAAAAACTGAGTACAGGAATATTGTCTCGAAGGCGTAACGCACTGCGGCAATGAGGGCAATGAGAGCGAGGCAATGAGAGCGATAACGGCGGCGCTTGCGACTCAGGGACCTGGTCGGGAAAGCAGTCACGTAACTCTTGTCGCCATTGGTTTTCCATAATCTTTGGCAGTCTGACGATAATAACATTGAGAAAACTACCAATAATTAACCCCAGTAGACTCGACAGGGTGATAAACCAAAAGGGTGAGGCGGAAAAATAAGTCATAGTTGAAATCATGTTTAAAATCAGAGCCAAGGGTTAGATTATTACATTCATGAGATTAAAGATAGGCATATAAAGGGCGAGGATCATCAAAGCAATGATTGAGCCTAAACCCAAGATCAACACTGGTTCAATCAGGCTGAGTATGCGCTGTGTTTTGAGCTCGATATCGGCTTGGTAGTTGTGCGCAAGCTGCGATAAGACACCGGCTAAATCACCACTGTTTTCCCCAAGCTCGATCATGGCGATCATGTCATCGGGAAATTGATGTTTGGCTAACAGGGTGGAAAAAGCCTGCCCGTTTTCGAGCGCGGAGATGATCGCGGTGATTCTTTCTTTTTCAAGCGGGCTGGATAGGGTTTCTTGTACGGTTTGCAAAGCCTGGCTTAAGGCAATGCCGGCGGACAGTGTCATGGTTAAGGTCGCGCACAATTGACAGTAGTAGTGAGTCGATATTAGCTGCCCAAGCCAAGGAGTAAGAGATAAGATTTTTGCCCCAATGCGCTGCAGCGACAGAGTGTGTTTTATCATCATTCTAAGTAATAAAGAGAGGCTGACAAGCACCAACACAAGCCAAAGAGCGTAGTGGGTTACCCAATCACTGATGGCCAGTAATTGGGCGGTGAGCCATGGCAGCGGATGATCAAATTGGTTAAACATTTGTGCGAAAGTAGGCACCATTTTTGTCAGCATCAAATAGGTGATCAAAAGAGCAACGGTTAACACGATCAGTGGGTAGCGCAAGGCTTGAGTGAGCTTTTCTTGCCGTTGTTGACGCGCTTGATAATAGTGGGTCAGCCGCTGACAAATCAGATCAAGCTGGCCGGTTTGCTCGGCGATATAGAAATATTGGCAGTCGCGTTCTGGCCAACGAGGGGTACTGACTTGCAAGGCTTTTGAAAAGGATTGTCCATTTTCCAGGTGAGTTATCCACTGTTGGAGTAATTGCTGGCAATGACCGCGCGTTTGTTGTTTTTTTAACAGCTGCAAGCAGGGCAGTAAGGCCAATCCTGATTGTAGTAAGAAGGTCAATTGACCGATTAACTGCGTGCGGTCGCTCGGGCGAACACAATGACGATAACGCTCCCACGACGAAACCGAACGTTTTTTAATGTCGTGAACCGTAATGCCTTGAATGGCGAGAAACCGCGTCATGTCACGCTCATTGATGGCCAATTGTCGGCCTTGGTGAAATTGCAGTTGTCGATCAAATCCTTGCCACTCGAACCAAGCTATTTTGGTGTGTGCCATTGTGTTTCTCCTTTATTGAGCGTGTTGGCCGAGTACGCGCGCTACCTCAGCACGAGAGGTGAGCCCTTGCTCTAATGCCTGTTGCGCACTTTGCTGTAAGGTCCACCATGCTTCGGCTGCAATCTCACTACCGTTGTCGTGTGCTTGTAACGCACCTTGACTGATGATCTCATATAACGCCAGTCGCCCGTGGTAGCCTTGTTGGCATTTTGAGCAGCCGTCGCTACAGGCCTGAAAGTATTGCGAAGAGACGTGGTGATGAGTGGTTGGGGCTTGGCAGAGAATACGGCAATCAGGGCAAAGGCGCCGGACTAAGCGTTGAGCAATGATCACCAACAGTGTTTCATTTAGGAGGTATTCGGCCACCCCCATATCGATCAGCCGATGACGACTGGCGAGTACGCCGTTGGTGTGTAATGTCGATAAGACTAAGTGACCAGTTTGCGCCGCGCGCACGGCGGTTTGCGCTGTTTCTTCATCGCGAATTTCGCCGAGCATAATAATATCGGGGTCTTGCCTGAGCATGGCTTTGAGCGTGCGGGCAAAATCCAAGCCAATGGCATTTTGGGTGGCGACTTGGTTAATGCCAGCGATGGCCATTTCTATCGGGTCTTCTACGGTGGTGATGTTTCTCTGTGGATGATTGAGCTCTCGCAAAGCCGAATACAAGGTCACGGTTTTGCCGCTGCCGGTTGGGCCGGTGATGAGGATTAATCCCTGCGGTTGGTCCAGGGCTTGTTTGAGTAAGCGAAAAGCCGCAGTCGGTAAGCCCAATTGATCTAACCCCCAATGGAGCATGTTTTGATTAATCAGTCGCAAAACGACTTTTTCACCGTACAAAGTAGGTAACGTGGCAATGCGAATATCAACACATTCACCTCGCGAGTGCTGGTAAGGGAGCCGACCGTCTTGCGGGCGCCTTTTTTCAGCCAGATCAAGCTCAGCGAGCACTTTTAAGCGGGCACAAAGTTGTTCGTGTTGCTCAAGTGTCAACGTTTGCTGAGTCACCAATAAACCTTGCTGTCGCCAGCGAATTTTCCCGTACTCTCGCAGTATTTCGATATGGATATCCGAAACCTGTTGGGTTATCGCTTGTTCGAGTAAGCGCTCAAAAGAGGCGAGATTATTTGACAGAGTCTGCTCTCGCGCTTGGGCCGGCTCATGAATTTTTCTGTCGCCTTGCATTAGGGCTTGCCGATAATCTTGATATTGGTATGGGGTTAAGGTTTGCCATTCGATCTGTTGCTGGCAAATAAACGCCAGCTCTTTGAGCTCTGCTTCATTGGCTTGAAAAACACCGCCCAAGCACAAGGCTTGGGACGATTGTTGAATAGGAACAACAGGTTTGGTGAAGTGCGCAAGTTTGTCTAACCAAGTGTGTAACGAATCGGTTGTTAAGCCTTGGTAGGTTTGGACGGTTCTAAGCATCAATCATCTCCCCCACTTGCGACAGGGCAAGCATCACTTGCCACGTCGTCGTGACTCGCTTGACATAGCCAGCCTAGGCTGTCGCGCAACATAGTGATTGTGTTGCCCGCCTCATTGGCACCAGCGTCGCCAAAGGTAAAGGTCATTTGGTTGTCACCACTGATGCTCAGAACGCCATTGTTAAGTCGGTCTGCTCGGGTGCCAAGGGCGGTGAAAATGTCGCTTTGGTTTTCGCTCGTGAGCGGCCCGGAGTCCTGATAATAAATTTCTGCTGGTGCGGTCAGAGCTCTGAGTGTAGCGACCACGGCGGCTGTTTCACTGCGCTTGAGGTAGTTTTGGTAAGAGGGCAGGGCAATGGATGCGAGTGCGCCAATGATGGCGACAACGATCATGAGCTCAACCAGAGTAAAGCCACTTTGGAGGCGAGTGAATGTCGGCAGATGGTGGGGAGAATATTTGTTCTGCGCCGATTGGCGAGGGGAGTTAGGGGTTGTCATGATTTTTCCTTACTAGTTTGCGGTCTCAAGGAGACTTTAGAAAGGCAAAATCGTATCTTCGAGGGGCGGTGGCAAGAGTTGCTAGAAAAGAGCATAACAACTGGTACTTTGTTACGCTCTCTAAGGTGTAGACCCTGTGACTTAAACGGGATTTATGACTGGATTCTCATCGATAAATCCAGCGCTTTGAGATGCTTGGTCAACGCGCCTACTGAAATATAGTCGACACCGGTTTCGGCGTATTCAACTAACGTGGCTTTAGTAATGTTACCCGAGTTTTCCAGTGCCGCACGGCCAGCATTAATTTTGACGGCTTCTTTCATCATCTCGGTGGTAAAGTTATCGAGCATGATAATATCCGCCCCTGCCTCAATCGCTTCTGTTAATTCTTGCAAGGATTCGGTTTCCACTTCGACGTATTTGTCGGCGTGGTTGCGTTTTGCTGTCTCAATCGCTTGTTGGATACCGCCACAGGCAATGATGTGATTTTCCTTGATCAGAAACGCATCAAACACGCCAATGCGATGGTTGACACCGCCGCCACACTTTACGGCATACTTTTGGGCATTGCGAAGACCCGGGATGGTTTTGCGAGTATCAAGCAGTTTACATTCGGTATGGGCAATTAATTGAGCGTATTCATGGGTGATGGTGGCGCAGCCCGACAGGGTTTGAATAAAGTTCATCGCTGTGCGCTCTCCGGTGAGCAAAGCGCGAGCCGGGCCTGATAAAGTGCAAAGGGTTTGATTTTCCACAACCACATCGCCATCTTCGACATGCCATTCAATCAGGACTTGTTGACCGAGTTGCTTAAAGACCTCATCGGCCCAAGCTTGACCACAAAAGATACCTTTCTCACGAGTGATTATCGTGGCAACATGTTTCACATCGGCAGGGATCAAAGCGGCGGTGATATCGCGCTCTGCATCGACTTGACCACCTAAATCTTCTTCGAGAGCTTGGCGTACCGTTCTTTCAATGTCAAAGGGCAGTTGCTGACTGAGGTAACGAAAGCGTTCTTGATTGTTGTGTGAGTTTTTCATGGTATTTAGGCTAGAGGTTAACAGTAGATGATAAGTGAATCATACCTTTGCCCAATAATAATTTCAGCAGTTAATTTTTAGAGAGCTCAGATGTCTTTTTCAATTTCGCAAGGGTGGTTAACGCCCGCTCGCCATCAGCCTTCCCCTTTTTACAATGCGCGCCCAACTGGAAGAGCGATCGATTTGCTGGTGATTCACAATATCAGTTTGCCACCGGGGCAGTTTGGTGGGCCGTATATCGAACAGTTATTTCTCGGTGATTTAGACGCCCAAGCGCACCCTTTTTTCGCGGCAATTGCCCATTTACAAGTCTCTGCCCATCTGCTGATTAAGCGCGATGGCGAAGTGATACAATTTGTCGATTTTTATCAACGAGCCTGGCATGCTGGGCAATCTGAATTCGCAGGGCTATCACAGTGTAATGATAACTCGATTGGCATCGAGCTTGAGGGCAGTGACTGGGTCGATTACAGCGACGTTCAGTATCGGGTATTGGCCGATGTCAGCCAGGCGATTTTAACGGAATTTCAGGCGATTACTCCAGAGAGAGTCACTGGGCATCAATATATTTCCCCGTTGCGAAAAACGGACCCTGGCCTTTGTTTTCAGTGGCCTAGATACCGGCGCGAACTGCAACTGCGCCTACAAGGTCGCGGAGATAAATAAAGTAACTTAACAATTGCGCAACAAATGTTCGCGTAAATTCATTCGTTTAGTCATATTTACCCGTTAGAGTAGCAGGGGAGCGTCAGGGGGAGCAAAGACCGAATAGTGTTGCTCAAAATGGGCTTATTAACGTCATCAATCAAAGCGGACTCTGGGTTAATGCCGTATTTATAAACGCGGTGAAATAAAGTTTTAACTGGACAGAGATGCTGAAATTATGTTAATTTTTAATATCATTTTTAAATTGGTCTTACCAATTTACATTCATGGTGAAAAGAACAATAAATTATGGCTTACCAACGGATTCGTCAGCCGAAAATTTCTGATGCAATTGAACAAGAATTAGAACGGTTGATCGTTGAAGGGACACTTGGCCCAGGTCAGCGTCTGCCACCTGAAAGGGAATTAGCAAAGCAATTTGACGTCTCTCGTCCTTCTATCCGCGAAGCGATTCAGCGCTTAGAAGTGAAACGTTTGCTGACTCGTCGACAAGGTGGTGGTACTTTTGTAAGCGAAGAAGTATGGACGAACTTTTCTGATCCGCTTCTCAATTTGTTGTCGACCCACTCTGAAACACAATTAGATTTGCTGGAGTCTCGCCATGCGATGGAAGGGATTTCGGCTTATTTTGCTGCGCTCAGGGGAACAGAAGAAGACTTCGTCCGCATTCAAGCTTGCCTGTCGCGTATTAAAGAAGCGCAAGACAAAAAAGACATTGAAGAGGAAGCGTCACAAGTGATGCGCTTTTTGGTCGCGTTGACCGAGGCTGCTCACAATGTTGTGCTGCTTCATATTGTGCGAAGTTTAGCGCCTTTGTTACAGCAAAATGTATTAGAAAACTTAAAGCTTTTGCACCGCCGTCAAACCGTGGTGGAAAAGGTGAGTAAACACCGAGCCAGTATCGTTGAGGCCATTGTCTCAGGCCAGCCTGAAGAGGCAAGAGAAATGTGTCACACGCATCTGGCTTTTATTGAAGAAACATTGTTGGATTTGACGCGAGAAGAATCTCGACGTGAGCGATCTTTGCGACGAATTCAGCAGGGCAATGATTGATAAGATAATTGCTTAATTAAAAGTAGATCCAACCAATAGAAGGATAGATCGCCATGTCTGATATGAAGCATGACGTAGATGCACTGGAAACCCAAGAGTGGTTAGAAGCTCTGGAATCAGTCGTACGTGAAGAAGGTGTAGAACGCGCTCAATACATTCTTGAAGAAGTATTGGAAAGAGCTCGTCTTGATGGTGTCGATATGCCAACGGGTATCACCACTAACTACATCAACACTATTCCTGCTGATCAGGAGCCTGCTTACCCAGGTGATACCACGCTTGAACGCCGTATTCGTTCTATCATCCGCTGGAACGCAATCATGATCGTATTGCGTGCCTCGAAAAAAGATTTGGAACTCGGTGGTCACATGGCCTCTTACCAGTCTTCGGCTGCATTCTACGAGACCTGCTTCAACCACTTCTTCCGTGCGCCAAACGAGAAAGATGGTGGTGATTTGGTTTATTACCAAGGTCACATTTCTCCAGGGGTTTATGCTCGTGCCTTCATAGAAGGTCGTTTGACAGAAGAACAGCTCGATAACTTCCGTCAAGAAGTTGATGGCAAAGGTCTTCCTTCATACCCACACCCTAAATTGTTGCCTGAGTTCTGGCAATTCCCAACAGTTTCTATGGGTCTAGGTCCAATCGCTTCTATTTACCAAGCGCGTTTCCTAAAATACCTAGAAGGCCGCGGCCTGAAAGAAACCAATGAGCAACGCGTTTACGCTTTCCTTGGTGATGGTGAGATGGATGAGCCAGAATCACGTGGTGCGATTTCTTTCGCCGCTCGTGAGAAGCTCGATAACCTGTGCTTCCTAATCAACTGTAACTTGCAGCGTCTCGATGGCCCAGTTATGGGTAACGGTAAGATCATCCAAGAGCTGGAAGGTTTGTTCAAAGGCGCTGGCTGGAACGTGGTTAAAGTCATTTGGGGCAATAACTGGGACTCGCTATTGGCGAAAGACACCACAGGTAAATTGCTGCAGTTGATGAATGAAACCATCGATGGCGACTACCAAACCTTTAAGTCTAAAGACGGTGCTTACGTACGTGAACACTTCTTTGGCAAATACCCAGAAACAGCGGCACTGGTTGCTGACATGACTGATGATGAAATCTTCGCACTTAAGCGCGGTGGTCACGAGTCATCTAAACTATACGCTGCGTTTAAAAATGCCCAAGACACCAAAGGTCGCCCAACGGTTATTCTAGCGAAAACGGTTAAAGGCTACGGCATGGGTGAAGCGGCAGAAGGTAAAAACATCGCTCACCAAGTGAAGAAAATGGACATGACTCATGTTCTTCACCTTCGCGATCGCCTTGGCCTTGAAGATCTTGTTAGTGACGATGACATCAAGAGCTTGCCGTACTTGAAACTTGAAGAAGGATCAAAAGAGTACGAGTACCTACACGCTCGCCGTCAAGCGCTACACGGCTACACACCACAGCGTCAGCCAAACTTTAGCGGTGAATTCCAAGTGCCAGCACTCGAAGAATTCAAGCCACTACTCGAAGAGCAAAAACGCGACATTTCTTCAACCATGGCGTATGTTCGTACTTTGAACATCCTATTGAAGAACAAAGCGATCAAAGACAACATCGTGCCAATCATTGCCGATGAAGCGCGTACCTTTGGTATGGAAGGTTTGTTCCGTCAAATCGGTATTTACAACCCGCACGGACAGACTTACACCCCAGAAGACCGCGGTGTGGTTTCTTACTACAAAGAAGATACATCTGGCCAAGTACTTCAAGAAGGTATCAACGAGCTAGGTGCTATGTCATCTTGGGTTGCTGCGGCCACGT
>JBFGYW010000026.1:0-25106 GCA_041587235.1 Vibrio sp. | reverse complement strand
GGGTAGTGCCCATTGCGTGGCACCCGACCAACAACAATGCGGTAATCGTCGCCGACCTGGCTAAAGATCCCTCGCCATTATTGGAGCTCAACGCAGAACAGCTTGCAGAGCGGCTGTACACCAAACGCGATAGGCTCGGTGACAAGTCTCCTGTACCGCTAAAATTGATTCACTTGAACAAGTGTCCGATTCTGGCCCCCGCCAAAACCTTGACCGCCGACAATGCCGCTCATATTGGCATTGATAGGCAGCAGTGCCTTGACAACTTAGCCCAACTGCGCCAACACAAGGAGCTGGTGAATAAGGTGGTTGATATTTACGCCAACCAACCGGAGTTTGCTCAAAATGACGACGTTGATAGCCAGCTCTACCAAGGCTTTTTTTCTGCGGCTGACAAAGCGGCTATGGACGTGGTTCGCAGCACTGCGCCTGAAAATTTAGAAGGCTTAGACATCCAATTTAGCGACCCGCGTTTAGCACCATTGCTCTTTCGCTATCGCGCCCGCAACTACCCCGCCAGCCTCAATCAGCAAGAACAAGAGAAATGGGCAGAACACTGTCGAGAGCACTTCACGGCTGCTTTACCGGATCATTTAGCCTTGATCGAACAGTTAGCGCAACAATACCACGACGATGAAAACAAGTTAGCGATTCTCAAATCTGTCTATCGCTATACCGAATCCATCGCGTCATAAAGCCTTGTACACTTTACCCCCCTTGGGCTTTGTTGTATCCAAGGGGTTATTGGATTTTAGCTTGTCTTTTTTATTGACGTTGTTTTTTTTCACCCGCGCAGGTCATCGCTAAGCACAGATTAACATTGGCCAGAGTTCCATCATCAAGAGGTCACCATGAACCATTATCGCCAAACTGCGTTGACTTTTCTTTACTTGCTACGCTCCCTTGCTCTTCTGTATGCCGCGCTTGCCGTGGGCAATACCCTTCAAATGTTCAGTGGCTTAGCCATTCCAGGCAGCATTTTGGGCATGATATTTCTCTTTGCTTTATTGGTCAGTGGCGCAGTACCAGTGCACTGGGTTAAGCCCGCTGCCAGTTTGTTTATTCGTTATATGGTAGTGCTGTTTATTCCCATTAGTGTTGGTCTTATCGATCACTTGCCCCTATTACTCAATAATGCAATTGGGATCTTAGCTAGCGCCGTCGGCGGAAGTGCCATCGTCATGGTGGTATTGAGCCGCTTAGTTGATCACCTTCTTAAACAAAAGGCCTAAACATGTGGTTAGTTGCAACCCTGATCTGCTTTTTTGTCACTCGCGAAATCGCCAAAAAGGTCAATCACCCTCTGGCCAATCCACTATTGCTGTCGTTGATCATACTCATTGCGGCATTGATGTTGACCGCCACCGACTACAGCGTTTATCTTGCGCAAAATCACTGGTTGGGTGATTTACTGCAACCAGCGGTGGTCGCTTTGGCTTATCCCTTATACGAGCAGCTTAATCAAATTAAAGCCCAGTGGCGGATCATAGTCCTGACCTGTACCCTTGGTAGTGTCCTTTCGATGCTGACCTCACTGTTAATCGGATTGGCGTTTCATTTAGACCTGTCTTTAATTGCCGCTTTATTGGGTAAGTCCGTCACAACGCCTATCGCGATGGCGGTGGTCGGCAACCTCGGCGGTGAGCCCTCGATTGCCGCGATCTTAGTGGTGATTGTTGGATTATTCGGCGCCATCCTTGGCTACCCGATTTATCGTTTGATTGGTATCCAGCGCAGTTTGTCGCGCGGTTTGACCATGGGCAATGTCTCTCATGCGCTCGGCACCGCCACTTGCGCAGAAAAACACCCCGAAGACGCGGCGTTTTCCTCATTGGCCTTAGTGTTATGCGGCATTATTACCTCAATATTAGCGCCCAGCCTGTTTGCTTTTGCGCTCTGGCTTGCACCTTGGTTTGGCTATTAACGTGACGAAAATCTCATTTTTGTTGTAATTATTGTAAACTCAATATTTTTCTGTGACATGACTCACCATAAATATCGATACGTTTCCTACAATGTGTTTATGTAACCGATAGGATGACAACATGACAGAACGATTTCATCACGCTTTACAACAAGCCAGCCCAGCACTTGCCAATGCCCTTAGCCCTATCGTCAATGCTGAGTGTTTTGCCGGTGTCATAACAGGTCAACAATTTGCACGATTAAAGCAGGCGACTAATCTCACTGCGAGCGAACTCACTTTGGCACTGCTGCCATTTGCTGCCTGCGCCGCTAAACCGCCGATGTCTAATTTTAAAGTGGGTGCGATCGCCACCGGTGGCAGTGGCAATCTTTACTTCGGTGGCAATCTCGAGTTTCTCGGCCAACAATTAGTCCAAACCGTCCATGCCGAGCAGTCGGCAATCAGCCATGCTTGGATGAAAGGGGAAACCGAGATTACCGATATTACTGTTAACTACACGCCTTGTGGTCACTGTCGACAGTTTATGAATGAGCTCACCAGTGCCGCCACGTTAACCATACACCTGCCAAACAAGCCCAAGGCCAGTTTACACCGTTATTTACCCGATGCCTTTGGCCCCAAAGATCTCGACATTACCGCGCCCTTACTGACCCCAATCGATCACGGTTATCAACTCGCTCACTCGTCAGCTGTCGAGCAAGCAGCTTTACAAGCATTTAACCGCAGTTACGCACCGTACAGTCACAACATCAGTGGTGTTGCTATTGAGCTTGACGACGGCAGCTTATTTCAGGGCGCTTATGCCGAAAATGCGGCCTTTAATCCAAGCTTGGCACCACTGCAAATTGCCATCAACTTATTGTGGCTCGCTGGCAAAGATGAAGCGAAAATCAAAACCTGGTGTTTGATTGAAAGTGCCCAAGGTAAGTTTCACCATCAACAAGCGGCTGAGCAGACCATGACCTCGATCAACGCGCAATGTAAGTTGATTTACCACGTGCTATAAGCCCCTTTATGGGCAAATGAAGTGAGATAGAAATAAGAGTAAATAAATGAAGAGAGAGTGCCAGCCATCGACTGACGCTCTTTTTGATCGTTATACAGAATCGAGAACAAAGGATTATTACCCCTCAATCAACCACACGGTTTCCGACATAGACGTCAGCTGATACGCGATGGCTTTTTTGTCGCTGTTGACTCGATCGAACTGCGCTAATTGCGTGATCTTATGCCCAGCAAAGAGCTGACGAATTTCCGTTTCATTGACACTGAAAGGCGGGCCGTCCATCTCAGACTGCGGATAATCTAAACTTATTAACAAGAGTTTACCTTGCGGTTTTAACCAGCTAAGCAAAGTACGGCAATAGTGATGCCTTTGTTGTTGCTCGAGTGCGACTAAGGCTGCTCGGTCATAAATCAAATCAACGGGCTCTTGTGGGGCGGTAAAAAAATCTCCTTGGATCAATTCCACTTCATCAAATTGATACTTCTCATGTTGGCCGCTGAGCGCAAACACCATCGGTGTATAAAAACGCTCAGCAAAGTAAGCGCGTACGGCAATTTTAGTCAGTTCAACCCCAATCACCCGATGATGGCGCTCTGCCAGCCAATCTAAGTCTTCTGATTTTCCACATAAAGGGACCAAAACCGTGTGTTCATAGCTTGGTTCTAACGCTGACCAGTATTGCTGTAATAATGGATTTGGATCCTGCAAATGAAAACCGATTTGATTCGTTGCCCACTTTTGTTGCCAAAATTCTTCATTCTGACTCATTTTTAACTCTCTGCTTACTTTAAAAAACGTAAAAATGGTAAAACGTTAGTCACAGAAAGACAATCGATAATCACGGTCTTTCTAACGTGCCATCACTTAGCCAGATGTTATACCGTTAAGACACACAGCAGAAAATCTTAGCGAGTTTGAAAGAGCGATGGGATATACAGAAGCACTAAGCTTGCCCAAAATAACGTGTTGTTACTTTGCTTACCCCATTTTATCAACAACACTAAGGAGAAGAAATGAGCGTATTTCTTCGACACAGCTTGCTTTTCATGCTTGCCTTCAGCGGCAGCGCGTTGGCCACATCGCCCTATCCCCTTTCCTCGCAACCAGGGGCGACAAACGTTTATGGCCAACAAACCCAGGCTGCGCGAGCTTCACGTCTAAGCCCCTCACAAGCGGGCCTAACAAAGCCGAGCTTAACCACTCAGCAAAACCGTCGATTTCAGCAGGCATTAAAAGCCCTTTACCGCATTCAAACCGAACCGCTCGCAGCGCCCAACGTCGACCATCCACGAACCTTTTCTCAACCGGTCAACTCACTCACTGCTTTGATGTCACTCGCGCCATCAGCACAACACGAGCTTGAAGCCCTGTTAAAACGCACCGCCAAACAAAGCAACACACACGTTAAACTCGCGCCGGTTAAAAGCTGGCAACGCGCGCAACAAAAAATAGCCGATAAGTTACAAGGACGAACAAGCGGACTGACTGACGTTGTCCGTGGCAGTCTAGTGGCAACCTCTATCCCCGAGCTAGTGAGCAGTTATCAGGCCTTGTCACAACACGCACAGGTAGTGCAAACAAAAAACCGCTTTAAAAGCCCTAAAGCGTCGGGATATCGAGATATTAACTTACTGTTGAGATTACCCAGCAGCGATATGATTGTTGAAGTTCAACTGCACTTAGACGCCATCTCTGAGATAAAAAATGGCCCAGAGCACGAGACCTATCAAAGCGTTCAGCGCATAGAACGATTGGCGCGCAGTCAAAAGCGGCCCCTGACTGAACAAGAGCTAGATCAAATAGCGCAACACAAGCAGGCTTCGGCCACCTTGTACCAACAAGCATGGCAAGGCTACCTGTCCGATCCTTTGATGCTCTCGCCAATCAGGCTGTCCCCCGCCAGTGTTGAGCGTTCATCGGTCGAGACTAAGGTCGCTTAAGGCGAGTCAGGTGAGAAACGTCTACTTTGAGCAGCGTCATCGCATTAACGCATTTCGATAGCCAAGCAAACGACACTCATCACCTAAAGCATGAGCTAAAACGCCTTAGTGAAAAAGCACAAAGGCCACCTCTCTGGTGGCCTTTGTATTATTCATCGAGGCTTTCTATTTGCTCAACTCGCGCTTTGAGCTTTTGCCCTGGTCTAAAGGTGACAACGCGTCGTGCGCTGATCGGGATGTCTTCCCCAGTTTTTGGATTGCGTCCTGGTCTTTCGCTCTTATCTCTTAGATCGAAGTTACCAAAACCAGATAATTTGACCTGTTCGCCACTTTCCAATGCTTTTCGAATTTCCTCAAAAAACACCTCTACTGTATCCTTGGCGTCTCGCTTGCTTAATCCAAGCTTTTCAAACAGGTTCTCCGCCAAATCGGCTTTTGTGAGCGCCATAAACTTTCCTCAAAGCTGTGTTATACCAAGCTACTTCAACAGTAGCGAAAACAGAAATACTTGCACAATCAATTAGATAAACATGTACAAAACCAAGTTTAAGCCAAGCTATTCATTATCGCCAACTTTTTCTTTGTGTTTTTGTGCGCACAGTCGGAAAAACGCCTTTAAAATCGACTAGTTACTGACGATTTATGCCAACATCACCCAAGGTGAACACAATTTAAACAAATAAAAGACCAAGTTTGTTTTAAATTACAGTATTAAATACCGTTTTGAATATTTGTTGATTTTAATTGGTTTATGACAGAAAAGTTATAATAACACCCTAATTTAGTTACAAAAAAAGCCCAGAGTTCACTCTGGGCTTTTAGATATAGACCAACCTTGATTTGAGGTTAGTCTCTCAATTGCGCTCCAAAGGCTTCTTTGGCAGCAAGGACAATCGCCTCAACACTCTCGTTGATATCGCTTTCTTCTAACGTCTTATCGACTGACTGTAATGTCAGAGCGATGGCTAAGCTCTTTTTGCCTTCACCGACGCCTTGGCCGACATAGACATCAAACAAGTTTGCGTCTTTGAGCCATTGGCCACCCGCTTCAAGACAAGTATTTACCACATCGCCAGACGCGACACTGTCATCAACGACCAACGCAATATCGCGACGGTTCGCCGGGAACTTAGACACGGCTACGGCTTCAGGAATATCGCGATGATCAACCGCTTGCCATTCGATTTCAAAGGCAATAGTACGGCCGTTAAGACCGAGCTTGCGCTCAAGCTCTGGGTGAACGGTGCCGATGATCCCGACAGGCTCACCTTCTAGAGTGATCATCGCACATTGGCCTGGGTGCAGCGCTGGGTGAGTCGATGCAACAAATTCAAAGTCTTGCGCGCGACCAGTTAACTCAAGGACTGCCTCGAGATCGCCTTTAAGATCAAAGAAGTCAACGGTTTGGCTTTCTAGCGTCCAGTGCTCAGCACTGCGCTGACCAGAAATTACCCCCGCGAGCATCGGCATTTGGCTCATGCCATTTTCCGCGTCTTGGTTAGGGACAAAGCGCAAACCATACTCAAACAAACGAACTCGTGATTGCTGACGTTTTTGGTTGTGAACCACAGTGGTTAACAAACCTTGTAATAGCGTCAAACGCATCGCCGACATCTCAACAGAGATTGGGTTTGGCAAGATCAGTGGCTCAACATCCGGCACAAAAGCTTTTTGCAACTCGGGTTCCACAAAGCTGTAAGTGATGGCTTCGTGGTAACCACGATCAACCAGCAAATCTCGTACGCGCTTAAGTGGCAGTTGACGCTCTTGATGAGGATTCATCGACAAACCAGCAATAGGCGCTTGGTTTGGGATGTTGTCGTAACCGTATATACGACCCACTTCTTCGATCAAATCTTGCTCAATCGCAATGTCAAAACGCCAGCTTGGTGCTGTGGCCTGCCAACCTTGCTCTGTGCTTTCTACGCTTAGACCCAAACGTTGTAAAATCTCAACCACGTCCTGATCGGCAATCTCATGTCCCAACAAGTTCGCTAATTTCTCACGGCGTAAAGTCACCGTGTTGGCAACGGGTAAATCTGACGCAGAAGTCACATCGACTACTGGCCCGACTTCACCGCCGCAAATCGCCACTAACAGCTCTGTTGCACGTTCCATCGCTTGGTGTTGCAAAGTAAAATCAACACCGCGCTCGTAACGCATCGACGCATCGGTGTGCAAACCATAGCTGCGCGCTCGGCCGCGAATCGCATCTGGGCTAAAGAAAGCGCACTCTAATAAAATGTCTTGCGTGTTGTCAGTCACACCTGAGTGCTCACCGCCAAACACTCCAGCCAACGCCAAAGGTTGTTGCTGGTCGGCAATCACTAAAGTGTCTTGGCTTAACGTCACTTCATTGCCATCGAGCAAAGTCAGTGTTTCTGCTTCGTTAGCCATACGCACCACGATGCCACCGTTGATCTTATCCAAATCAAAGGCGTGCATTGGTTGGCCTTGCTCAAGCAGAACATAGTTGGTGACATCAACCACAGGATCAATCGAACGAATGCCACAACGACGCAGTTTTTCTTGCATCCACAATGGTGTTTGCGCCTTGGCATTGACGTTTTTGATCACACGGCCTAAGTAACGTGGACAAGCACTAGGCGCCTGAACATCAATGTTCACTGAGTCATCAATGCTGTTGGCGACGGCCTGGACTTTAGGCTCAGTCACATCGAGGCGATTAAGTACACCGACTTCACGAGCGAGACCGCGAAGGCTAAAACAATCGGCGCGGTTTGAAGTCAAATCGACATCAATAGTAACGTCATCAAGATTTAAAAAGGCGCGCAGGTCTTGGCCAATCGGCGCATCTTGTGGCAATTCTAAAATGCCATCCGATTCAACATCGATGCCAAGCTCAGAAAATGAACACAACATGCCGTGAGACGGTTGGCCGCGCAATTTGGCCTTCTTGATTTTAAAATCACCGGGCAACACAGCGCCAACTGTGGCAACAGCAACCATCAAACCTTGACGACAGTTCGGCGCACCACAAACAATATCAAGTAGCTCGGTTTCACCCACATCAACTTTAGTGACGCGCAGTTTATCCGCATCTGGGTGTTGGCCACATTCGACCACTTTACCGACTTTTACACCGCTAAACTCACCCGCGACCGCAAGCACATCGTCAACTTCTAAACCAGCCATCGTGATTTGATGAGCCAATTGGTCGGTGTTTACCTCAGGGTTGACCCACTCACGCAGCCAATTTTCACTGAATTTCATTAGTCTACCTCTGGATTACTTGAATTGTTTAAGGAAACGAAGATCGTTTTCAAAGAAGGCGCGTAAATCGTTCACACCATAACGCAACATCGTCAAGCGCTCGACGCCCATACCGAAGGCAAAACCAGAGTATTTTTCAGGATCGATCCCAACACTGCGCAGCACATTTGGGTGCACCATGCCACAACCTAAGACTTCCAGCCATTTGCCGTTTTTACCTTTTACGTCAACTTCTGCCGAAGGTTCGGTAAACGGGAAATAAGAAGGACGGAAGCGCACCTCGAGATCTTCTTCGAAGAAGTTGCACAAAAAGTCATTCAAAATGCCTTTAAGCTGAGCAAAATTGACTTTTTCTGCCACTAACATACCTTCCACTTGGTGGAACATTGGCGTATGCGTTTGATCGTAATCGTTGCGGTAAACTCGGCCAGGCGCAATAAATCGCAACGGCGGTTGGCGCTCTTCTAAGGTTCGGATCTGCACGCCAGAAGTGTGAGTTCTGAGCATGAGTTTCGGATTGAAGAAGAAGGTGTCGTGATCAGTACGCGCTGGGTGATCATCGGCAATGTTCAAAGCATCGAAGTTGTGAAAATCATCTTCGATTTCAGGCCCCGCTTCAACGGTAAAGCCGAGCTCACCAAAAAAGCTTTCAATGCGCTCAATGGTGCGAGTCACTGGGTGTAAGCCACCGTTTTCCATTCGGCGACCCGCCAAGGTCACATCGATCGATTCTGCAGCGAGTTTGGCTTCCAATTCAGCGCGTTGAAGCGCTTCTTTACGTACAGCAATCGCTTGTTGTACCATCCCTTTCGCTTTGTTGATCTCTTGGCCAGCGGTGCGGCGCTCTTCTGGTGGGAGTTTACCTAGGTTTTGCAATAAAGCGGTCAACTCGCCTTTTTTACCTAAGTACTGTACACGTACTTCATCAAGTGCTGTCAGTGATTCCGCGGCTTCGATGGCTGCGGTTGCACTCGCAATGATCTCTTCTAGATTTTGCATCATTTCCTCATCTACCAAGGGGTAGTGTCCATAAGGGATTTTACGGGTATTTTATTGGCACATATAGTAATAAAACCCGCCGCTAAAGCCAAATTGATTTGTGGTAAAAGCCACTTATTGGCGATAAATACAGCGAATATCAATCATTTTGTTCAAAATGATCTAAGTGAGGGGCAGTAAAGATGAAATAGCGCCTCGATTATTATCGGCTCAGCAAGTGCAACGCGCTATGCTTCAGTTACTTTTTGTGGGCAATAAAGCGAATTCGCATGTAATCGGCCTGCCAACCTAGCATCGGTGAATAAAGCCGTGGCCGGACCATGGTTTCAATTTGGTCGAAAAAAGCTTCGTGTTCGGCGATTGGAATCAACACCAGAGCGTCGCTCGCAAACACATTTAACCAAGCGCGTATGCCCGCTTTGATCAAGGTAGGCCGCGCCATTAATTCACAGCGCTCAACCGAAAAGCCATGGGCGACTAACAGCTGATTAAATTGCTCTTGGGTCGGAAAAAACCAAGGTGATTGATACTGGCCATAACGGGGGTTAAGAGTAAAAAAGGCGTTAATTGCATCTTCAATTATCGACAGATTGCCCACCCCGCCAAGCTCGCCCACAAAACGGCCGCCGGGTTTCAAACTGCGATAGACTCCCGACAAAGCAGCGTGATAATTTTGCATATAATGCAGTGAAGCATGGCTAAACACCGCGTCGAACTGAGCGTTAAAACGCAGCGCCTGGCCATCTTGATGAACCACTTCAATGCCCTTTTCACAGGCGGCTTCAACCATGGCTAGGTTGTTGTCTACCCCGATCACTTTCGCACCGGCTTGCTCAATTTGTTGGCTTAATTGACCATCACCGCAACCCAAATCTAGAATCACTTCTTGTGGTTGGGGGAAAAGCGCATCAACCACCTCAGCCCCGAGTCGGCTAAACAGTGTCAGGGGCTGTTGCGGGTCTTGACCGGCTTGCCAAGTTTGAGAATACGTTTCGCTCATATCAAACCCCTAGCATAAAAAATGGATCTACAACCTAACAAACCTCGCGGTGTTTTGCACGTAGCACAAGACCATTTGTGAACAGGTGCTGAGTTTTTAATCTAAGCCATTATCAAGACGAATAATGCCGTTCAACAAAATAACCAAACCAACATAATTAAGGCAACAAAGATCATACCGCCTGATTCAATAAAGGCTCACTGTTCGCACGGAAAAGCCACGACCTATCTAACTAATAGCGGGTCACCCTAGATGGTTAAAAACGAGCAAAAATGACAAAGAAGCGAGAGGTTTTAGTCATTGAGACACACACGTAAAATCAGGGAAAGTACAGAGGGTAAAGACCGAGCGCCCTGTTATATCAAACCAATAGAAGCCGATTGCGCTTGACATAACAGAACGTGGAAATAAACCAAGCGGTTACTTGATTAAAGCTTGAATTTGCTCTTTAGACTGTTTGGGATAAATTAACTGCTCGGTATCAAAGCCCATCGCCTTGGCTTGTTGGCGAAATCGCTCAATTAAGTCTGGTGATACGGTCGGGGTTCTTGCCAGCAACCACAAATAATCGTGATTCGGCCCAGAGACAAAAGCGTATTGATAATGATCGCGGTCGAGTTCAAACACGATATAAGAGCCATAAAAGGGACCAAAAAACGACACTTTGAGATGGCCATCGTGATCAGCATTAACAAAATACGCCTTACCCGTGGCTTGTTGCCATTGTTGTTGGTCGCGATTGTATCCGCGATTAATTACGTGCAGCCCGCCGTCTTCGCGTATTTGATACTCCGCGGTAACGTAATCCAGGCCGCGCTCAAAGCTGTGATCGAGACGAGCAATTTCATACCATTGTCCGGTGTAGCGCTCGCTATCGATATGCGCAACCGGCGCGACGTTTTCAGGGATCCCTGTACATGCTTGTAACCACAACGCCAGCACGGTGACAATTAATAACCTTTTTTTCATCAGATGTGCTCCTTTGTAAACAACGGTGAGAATATCACGGTTTGATGACAGTTCGAAGGCCATGCTTTGTGAACTTTGCCACCGCTCTTATCAAAGCAACACCTAAACGGCAGACATTAAAGCAACTTGAGGGCCAACATCGCCAGATTGTGCGCGTCGACATAAGCGCTGTGCTGACGCCCTTGCCACTCGATGCCCAATGACTCTTGAGCCTGCCGATGACCGATGCGCTTTTCTCTAGAGCGTTGTTTGATCAAAAACAGCGCCGATAAATTGAGAAACTCAACAAAGGGCAGATCGATTCCCTTTTGTTGACATTCCTGCTGCAAAATCAAATCATCGCGTCCCCAACTGGCAAAAATTTTATTGGCGCCACCAAAGTTTTTGACCACCGATTGGATCACCGCGGCCAAAGGGCGTCCTTGTTTTGCCACCGTTCTTGGCGTGATGCCGGTTAATTGGGTACAAAACGGTGAAATAGGATCGTGTTCTGGCTTCACGTAATACTGAGCTCTTTTGACTATTTCCCCTTTGACTAAGTCAATTTCAGCTAAGCCAAACTCTATGATTTCCCCAGTTGTGCCTTTGCCATTTTCGTTCCAGCAACACATTTCGAGATCAAAACAAACAATGCGAGTATGGTTCATGATTGGGCGCTTCGCTTAATATCAAAAACGCCAAATCCTAGCTGAATCACATTGATATGTATAGTCTCAAGGTTTGTATATGTATAGTCTCAAGGCTTGCCACTCGCTTGGCTGCACAAGAAATCGGCTTTCTGCGGCGCCGTATGCCGACCATTTACCATCACAACGCTCAAATAAACGGCTAAGCGGCGAAACTAACAACAGTTATGTCATAAAAATTACAGCCTTAGGGATTCTCTATGTTAGAATTTTGGCAAAATTGAATTTGACAACCGTTGCGTTACGCGCCGGCACCTACTCTTATTATGGGAATGACTTTATGAATGTTGATCTGCAATTAATGCCCACAACGTTTGATCTCTTGCACGCTATTTTGGCGGTCAGTGCGGTAGTCGCCGTCTTGGCACTGCTTTTAAAACGTCCGAAAACCATCGAAACCGTGGTCGAAAAACCGGTTGAAAAAGTGGTTGAGCGACAAGTTGAAGTCCCAGTGGAAAAAATAGTTGAAGTAGAAAAGTTGGTCGAAGTCGAAAAAGTGGTCGAAAAAGTTGTGGAAGTTCCGAGTAACGTCACCACCACCAACAGTGACTCGGCTTTACAACTTTTGAGCTTATTACAAAAAGAAGCGCGCTTTGTCGACTTTTTACAAGAAAGTGTCGATGGATTTAGCGATGAAGATGTCGGCGCCGCCGCTCGTGTCATTCATGCTGGTGGTCAAAAAGTCCTCAAGCAATACTTCACTCTTGGGCCGATTCGCCAAGAGGACGAAGAAAGCCGCGTGACGGTAGAAGCCGGTTTTAACCCACAAGCGGTCACCCTTTCAGGCCAATTACACGGTGAAGCTCCGTTCCACGGCACCTTAATTCACAAAGGCTGGCAAGTCGAAAGTGTCAACTTACCACAATTGACCGCCAGTTATGACACTCGCATCATCGCGCCAGCAGAGGTAGAACTATAATGTCTCAATTCGCTTACACGGTCGGTATTGACCTTGGTACCACCCACAGTGTGGTGTCTTATGTCGACAATCAAAGCGACGATAAGCAAGTCCACATTTTGCCGATCACCCAATTAAGTGCGCCCGGCCAAATTGAGCAACGCCCACAACTCGGATCCTTCCTCTATCAGGCTCACGACAGTGAAATCGACCCTCAATCTCGTCAGTTACCCTGGTCATCAAACTCGCCATTAGTCGGTGCGATTGCCCGTAACATGGGCACCAAAACCCCATTGCGCCTGATCAGCAGTGCCAAATCTTGGCTTTGCCACGCAGGGGTTAATCGTCGCGATGCATTACTGCCCGTTGGTGCAACGGATGATATCGAGAAAGTCTCCCCTCTTAAGGCCACAGAGCTTTATTTGGCTCATTTGGTCGCCGCTTGGTCTCATCAATTCCCAGATCAGCCTCTTAGCGAGCAATCCGTGACCATCACGGTACCGGCGTCGTTTGACCCGGCCGCGCGCGATCTGACTGCTGAAGCGGCCCGTCAAGTTGGCTTAGCTCAATTTACCTTACTTGAGGAACCACAAGCGGCGCTCTATCGCTGGATTGAACAAAGCGGCGATGATTGGCGTTCGCAACTCGAATTGGGCGATACCGTCCTGGTCGTCGATATTGGCGGCGGCACCACCGACTTATCTCTGGTTGAAGTCAGTGAAGACGATGGCAATCTACAACTTGATCGCATTGCGGTTGGCGAGCACATTTTGCTCGGTGGTGACAACATGGATTTGGCACTGGCTTACCGACTCAAAGCCAAATTAGCTCAAGATGGCAAGTCGCTGCAGCCTTGGCAAGTACAAGCAATGACCCACGCTTGTCGCGACGCCAAAGAAGCCCTACTAATGGACTCAGAGCAACAAAGCGTGCCAATTGTCGTGCCAAGTCGCGGCTCGAAATTGCTCGGCGCAACGCTCAAAACCGAATTGACCCGTGATGAAGTCACCCAAACCTTAGTTGAAGGTTTCTTCCCCCAAGTCGCGATCAGTGAACAACCTCAACAACGTTCCCGTGGCGCCTTGACTCAAATCGGCTTGCCATACGCACAAGATGCGGGTATCACTCGTCACATTGCCGCTTTTTTGACCAAACAAGGTCAACCGGCTGACGAAGACCCAATGGCCGCCTTTGCTCAAATCCCTGGCATGGGCGGTGAGGTCGCTCAAGGCCCTGATTTTATTAAACCAACGGCGATTTTATTTAACGGTGGCGTGCTCAAAGCGCCGGTGTTAGCCGAACGCTTGCTTGCGGTGATCAACCAGTGGTTAACCGATAGCCAAGCTCCTGAACTCAAAGTCTTGTCGGGCAATGATCTTGATCTGGCCGTTGCCGGTGGCGCAGCCTACTACGGTCAAGTGCGCCAAGGCCAAGGCGTGCGTATTCGCGGCGGGCTTGCTTCGAGCTACTACGTCGGTATCGAAAGCGCACAACCCGCCGTTCCCGGACTCCCTGCACCACTCGAAGCGATTTGCATTGCGCCATTTGGGCTCGAAGAAGGCAGTGCTATCGAGATCACCTCACAACCTTTTGGATTGATCATCGGCGAGCCGGTTTCATTTCAATTCTTTGCCTCCACGACACGGCAAACCGACCAAGCCGGCGAACATTTGATGGATTGGCAAAACGACGAATTGGTTGAAATGCCGAGCTTGCAAGTGACACTGCCAACCGGTGAAGGACGCGTGCAAGGTCAAATCGTCCCTGTCACTTTAGCCACTAGTATCACCGAACTGGGCACGTTAAAACTCGAGGCCATTGCCAGTGACAATCAGCAGCGCTGGCAGGTTGAATTTGAAGTTCGCGACACCGGCTCAACGGCTCAAGCGTAAGTTTATCGGCATCTTCGGATGCCGTTTTTTTAGGAGGCTATATGGCTCGTTTTTTGGTTGGCATCGACTTAGGTACCACAAACATCGTGGTCGCCTACAGCGAGATCACCGCTGATTTACGCCGTTCTGCGGTAGAGATTTTTCCCATTGATCAATCCATTGGTCCTGGTGAAGTCGTAAGGCGCGCACAGTTGCCCGCTTTTCGCTATCACCCGGCAGCGCAACAGTTTTCCCCAGATCACCTCGCGCTGCCCTGGTCACAAAAAAGCCTCGATGGCGATCTCGAACAAGTAATTATCGGCGAATGGGCCCGAGAGCTCGGCAGTAAAAGCGAAGGACGGTTGATCACCAGTGCCAAGAGTTGGCTATCGCACAATGCCATTGACCGTCATGCTGATGTTCTGCCTTGGGGCAGCGATGAGCAGGTAGCGAAGACTTCCCCAGTCACGGCAACAGCCAGTTACTTGCACCACATTCGTATGGCGTGGAACTTTCATCACCCCAGCGATCCGCTAGAGCAACAAGAATTGGTCATCACAGTACCGGCGTCGTTTGATGAAACGGCGCGGGCTTTAACTTTAGAAGCGGCACAACGCGCGGGCCTTGGCGAGATTATCTTGCTCGAAGAGCCCCAAGCCGCTTGCTATCACTGGGTAGAACAACATCAAGATAAAGCCAGTGACCTGCTCGCCGATGTGCCATTAACCCTAGTGGTGGATGTCGGAGGGGGCACCACCGATTTTAGTTTGATCCAGGCATCCTTTGATCAAGGACAGCTCGCCATCGATCGCATTGGCGTCGGCGATCACCTGATGTTGGGTGGCGACAATATCGATTTGGCCTTGGCACACTTTGTTGAACGCGACAACCCCAAGCGCGGGCAATTAACCGCAGCCGCCCTCACCCGCTTGATCCAACAAACGCGCCGAGCCAAGGAAAACTTGCTGCAATCTCAAGCCATGCAAAGCACCAAAATCACGACGCTTGGCGCGAGCTCAAAACTGCTTGGCGGCAGCAAAAGTGTGACGTTGTCACAAGATGAAGTAAAACGCATCGCACTCGAAGGCTTTTTTCCTTTGATCGAACTTGGCGAAACACCAAGTCAAAAACGCAATGCCGTGGTGGAATTTGGCTTGCCGTTCGCCCACGACCCTTGTATTAGTAAACACATTGCGGCCTTTATCAACCAGCACCAACCCGCTTGCCAGCAGGCCCTTCATCGTCATAGTGATGTGCAAGATGTCAACCTTGGCCCGGCGCTCCCTGTCGGTTTACTGCTCAATGGCGGCGTGTTTAACAGTCCACTGATTGCTGAGCGCGTTGAACAACAATTAGCTCAATGGCGTCAAGGACCGGTGCGAGTTTTACACAACGATAAACCGGATCACGCCGTGGCACTTGGCGCAGTTTCTTTTGCTAAAGCAAGGCGCGGTGCACAGCTCAAAATTGGTGGTGGTGCGCCCCGCTCTTATTTTTTGCACTTGCCGAGTAAAAAAGGCTTAGGCCAAGCGATTTGTGTACTGGCCAAAGGGACTGAGGAAGGCCAAGCTCACCGATTGTCACAGCGCCGTTTTGCCCTGACCCTTGACCAACCCGTGCGCTTTAACATCTTGACTTCCACCAAAGATCACATCGACAACAAAGCCATTCAAACCGGTGCGTTGTTTGAGGTCAACAGTGAGGAATTTAAGCCGTTGCCCCCTTATGTGTTAGAGCTTGAAGCCGAGCAAAAAAAGACCACTCAAGCCAATCAAAAGCACCGGGAGCAGGTCATCTTGTCAACCAAACTGACAGAAGTAGGCAGTTTAACTGTCAGCTGTATTCAAGTGGCCGAGCCACACCAAGAGTGGCAACTCGATTTTGAGATCCGAAAACACACCGATGACACTTTTTCTCAGTCGAGTCAAACCCCTGGGCTAGACAAAGCCCTCGAACAGATTGTCACATTATACAGCGGCAACAAAAAAAACGTCGATGCCAAGCAAGTGAAAGGACTGAGTAAATTTCTCGAGAAATCGCTAGGAGAGAAAGAACAATGGGACAGCAACACACTGCGTGCCATTGGCGATGCCTTGTTACAGGGTAAAAAACGTCGCCGCCGCTCCGACCCACATGAAAAACAATGGTTGCGCTTGGTGGGTTTTGGCTTACGCCCAGGCTTTGGCGATCAACTTGATCCGTGGCGTATCGAACAACTGTGGGCCTTATACCCACAGGGATTACAGTTTGCCGATCAGCAAGGTTGGAGTGATTGGTGGAACCTATGGCGCCGTGTCAGTGGTGGTTTGGAACAAGAACAGCAAGAAGCCATCCTCGCTGACATTGCCCCTTATTTACACCCAGGAGCAGTTAACAACAGTACAGGCAGTCAAAAAGCGCACCAACGCGGCTATGAAGCCATGGTTCGATTAGCCGCTTCACTAGAGCAACTGGAAGTGGAAGACAAAACTTTACTCGCCAGTTGGTTTTTTAAACGCGCTATGAACATGAATCAATTCCAACAAGCGCATTGGTGGGCATTTGGCCGCTTAGCCACCCGTCATCCTTTGTACGCCAGTCAGCATAAAGTCATTGCAGCAAAACACGTTGAGCAATGGATCACCACGCTGCTCAACAGTGATTGGTCAACAGAGCCTATGATGGCCTACGCCGCCGTTATGGCCTGCCGCCCCCTAGGCGATCGCAGTTTAGACGTTGACGCTAAGCTGCTTGAGCAGGTTGCGAGTAAACTCAAACAACACAAGGTGCCACAAAGTTGGCATGAGCTCCTGACTCGCTCTGGAAAACTGTCCCACCAAGAGTCACAAAAACTTTACGGTGACAGTTTACCTGCTGGCTTGATCTTGATCGACTGATCGTCCCCATTTCCACTTTATCAACCGCTGCGGCACACACTATTTATATTAATTTTTTGTGCCGCTCTTCACAGATTTGCCAAAAAGAGCGAGAATATGACCACTTTTTCTTAATGCCATTGATCATGACTTCAACTCAAAGCACCATTGCGTCACCCTCTCGTCAGCAACAATATTTTCAAGTATTGATGCTGGCTCTCAGCGCGTTTATTTTTAATACCACCGAGTTCGTCCCCGTCGGTTTATTGACCGATATCGCCAACGATTTTGCCATCACCCCCGCTCAAGCCGGTTGGATGTTGTCGATTTACGCTTGGATTGTTGCGGGTTTATCCCTGCCGTTAATGCTCTTGACCAGTAAAGTCGAGCGCAAAACTTTGTTGTTATCGATTTTTACGCTTTTCACCGTCAGCCATGTTTTATCGGTATTTGCGTGGAGCTTTACGGTATTGATCATCAGCCGTGCCGGCATTGCCCTTGCCCATGCGATCTTTTGGTCAATCACCGCCTCAATCGTGCTCAGAGTCGCCCCGGCCGATAAAAAAACCTTTGCTCTCTCCGCCTTAGCGACTGGGACTTCTTTAGCCATGATCTTAGGCGTTCCACTGGGGCGCTTTGTTGGCCAATGGCTTGGATGGCGCTTTACGTTTGCCGCCATCGCCGTTATTGCCCTGGTTATTTTACTGGTTTTGTACAAGCTGTTACCTAAGTTACCCAGTTTGTTTAAAGGCTCAGTGAAAACGGTACCTCAGATCTTCAAAAGTCGTCCCCTGCTTGGCTTGTATTTGTTTATCTTTATTTTGTTTACCGCTCACTACCAAAGTTACAGCTACATCGAACCATTTTTAAATCAAGTGGCGAATGTCAGTAACAACCGCACCACATTTTTACTCTTGATGTTCGGGGTAGCGGGAATTGGTGGTAGCGTACTGTTTAACTTTTTTGGTGAACGGCACAACACGAGATTGTTGCTCACCTCGATTGTGATTTTGTGTCTTTCGACCGGGCTTTATCTTATCAGTGCCGGCTCTTTTGGCGCCTTAGTGTTGATTTCGATGATTTGGGGCACGTCATTAATGACGATACTGCTGACCATGCAAAGCAAAGTCCTGGCGATTAATCCAGAGGCGGCGGATTTTATTATGTCGATGTTCTCCGGAATCATCAATTTAGGGATTGGGGCTGGAGCCTTTATCGGCGCACAAGTCCTCGAATACCAAGATGTCAGCCTCATCGGCTATGTCAGTGCCGCGATAGGTTTACTAGGCTTAATACAAATCAGCGACCTTTTATATCGCTACCCCTCTCTGCGCTAAGGGATAAGTTGATAATTGATACCAATCTAACTAAATAGCTGGTCACCCGAGCCTGCTCGATAGCTAGGCCACACTCGCCCAGCCATAAAGAGGCAAAAAAAAGCCGCTCGTTTATTGAGCGGCTTGTTGTTCTATTAGACGTTATATTTGTTCTGTCGGAGATTGTATAATGCCTAAAACCCTGACATCACATAAACGTCAATCCTAATTACTGTAGGTAAGCGTTTAGCATCCAAAGCAGTTTTTCTTGCTCACGGATGTAATCACCCATTTGCGCTGAAGTCCCTTCATCGTCGGCTTCTCCGGCCAGACCGAGGATCTCACGCTCTTTTTTAATCAGAGTAGAGAAACCTTCCACCAAGCCTTTCACACACTCTTTGCCATTAGACACGTTAATCGCTTCTTTGATCTCACTGACTTCAACGTAACGAGTAAAGGCGTGGTCGGGCACGTGACCTAGAGTAAGAATACGCTCTGCAATTTCGTCAACTTGAGTCAAAAGATCGGTGTAGATTTCTTCAAACTTAGCGTGCAATTCGAAAAACTGCTCGCCTTTTACGTTCCAGTGGTAACCACGAGTGTTCATGTACTGAACTTGGTACAATGCCAACAGGTGATTTAGCTCTTGTGCTAAAACGTTTACTTTTTCTTGATCAAGACCGATCATGTTAGATTCACTGCTCATTTAGCCCCCTATTTAATAACAATAAGTTATTCATTTATTTTGAAAAACATTATATCTAATATGGTTTTTTAACCACAAATGGTTATAGCTATCACAATAATAGATTCTAACAATCAGGCAAGTGATTATTGTCAATTTTTTTGAATATTGAATAACTCGACCAACAAACCGCCAGCACAATGATTCAACAGTCAGCGACGAAAAAACAATCTGTACCACTGTTTATATCGGAAACGGTCGATATCGGTACCATGAGCTAAAGTTAATCCCCATTTTAACCGATGAGGATACCTTGGCTGATCAGTAACTGAATCACAATCACGGTCAAAGCCGTCATACCCGCGAGCCACAGGCTAACTTTGCCGCCTCTCACTTGATAAGCCGCTTGTTGCTCAGTTGGGGAAATACCGCCATAACGCACCCGATACACCATCACAACCGGAAAGATCACCGCCAACAAAGCCAAAGCAATCGCCGCATACCCCAAGGCGCTAATAAAGCCTTGTGGATAATAAAGGGCAAAGGCGCAAGGGGGACCAAACGTGAGCAATAAAGCGGGGAATTTAAATGCTGTACGACGTCTGCGGCGCAAACTGTCTTGAATAAACTCAAACAGCCCCAAACTGACCCCTAAAAATGAGGTCAATAAAGCCAAATCGGCAAACGAAGACACGAACTGTTGTAAACGAGGCGTATCGACTTGTTGCGCCAACTTGGCAACAAATGCGCTCAATTGTCCCTGTTCGATCAAACTTACTTGCGACACCGCACCCAAGGTCACGCCTTGCCACAGCACATAAACAACGAACGGAATTGCCGATCCAAACAGCATGACTTTGCGCAAAGCAGCGGTATTGCCCTCTAAGTATTTGACCACTGCCGGTATACTGCCGTGAAAGCCAAATGAGGTAAAAAGAATCGGAATGGCGCTGATCACCAAACCTTGTTCAACGGGCATAGATAGCAAATAATCACTGTGTACATTGGGTAACAAGGCTGATAACACCAGTACCAACAGCACCAATTTTAAGCCAAACAACACCCGATTGAGTTTATCGACGACAGCGGTACCCAGTAAAATCACCAGTGCCACAATAGCGGTAAATAACACCGTCATCGCCGTCTTTGAGTCGGTGCCCGTTCCTTGCCATTCAACCCATTTACTGTGTAATTGTTCGCTGCCACCCGAGATATAAGCTGCACATAAAGCGTAAAATAACATCAACATGGTCACCGAGACCAAGCCTTGACCATAACGCCCTAAAAAACGCCCAGCGAGTTGGTGTAAGGTGGCATTGATATCAGCGTGTTGATGTAATTCAATCATCAAACACGCGCTAAACAGCATTAACCCCCAAAGGCAAAACAGTGTCAAAGTTGCGGTGGTAAAGCCCATAGCAGCAGAGGCCAATGGTAAGGCCAACATCCCCGCACCGACCGTTGTCCCAGCGATAATGAGGGTACTGCCGATTATTTTTGAATTCAACATAATCGTATACTAATTTTTACACATCAAGGTGCAAGATAAAACAAAGGCGCCATTATAGAGCTGACTATTACTAACTCAACAGATATCGAGATTTAATCTTTACACCACTGTATAAAATTATATACACCTCGTATTAAGCTAAAGAGAATCGAAGCCTGTTATTCGCTCATGAGTGACTGAGTGGGCGACATAATAAACGCAGCTCTTTTCAGGATGCTTTAATCAATCGCTGTGGATGCTTTTATCAATTGCTGTGATAGTCACAAAATATTGGCCGCCACCTGGGGTAATTTGTTTTCATTACAAGCATGAGTTTACCAACAACGATTTTTCAGTGAGAAGAAATGACAATGTCTAAGCAAGCATTAGTGGTTGAAGGCGGAGCAATGCGTGGGGTGTTTGCCAGTGGTGTATTAGACAGTTTTTTAGAGCATCACTATGACCCTTTCGACTTTTATATGGGCGTCTCTGCTGGGGCTTCAAACTTAATTGGCTATTTGGCTAACCAACCCAAGCGCAGTATCAAGATCATTACCCAACTCGCCACCGACAAACACTTTTACAACCCAACGCGCTTTTTGCGCGGTGGCGACTTAACCGATGTGCATTGGTTGGTTGAACAATCTTTTCAACAATACCCGATCGACATGCGTTGTCTTAGCCAAAAATCGCCTCTGTTTGCCGCCACCACTAATGTCAACACTGGTTTGGCAGAGTACCACCAAATCAACGCCGATAACCTGCAACAAGCGATCGAAGCCACCAGTGCGCTGCCAATCGCCTACAGATCCACTCCCTCGCTAAACGGCCAACACTACACCGACGGCGGCGTGGCGGATTCTATCCCCGTCCAAGAGGCCTACCGTCGCGGCGCCAAATCGATCACTGTGGTGTTATCGCGTCCGCAAACCGGTAAAAAGCCGTCCGCCAGCAACCCTTGGTTATGGCGCCGTTTATTGCGCCGTCATCCCGCCTTGGCAACGGCCATGATCAATCGCGCAAAACGCTATCAAGCTTCTCTCGATTTCATTCAATCACCGCCACACGATTGTCAGATCAACGTGATTAGCCCCGATAGCGATTTTAAAGTGAAGCGCTTAACCATGAATCCCTCTTTATTAGAGCAAGGATACCAACAAGGTCTACAACGCGGCCTCGCCTATTTAGACTCATAATCGTCATGGCAAAACCCTTAATAAATTTAGGTGTTTTGCCCGTATAAAAGCAGGTATAATATTGCCCTTATTTTTGTCCTTATCTGATAGGTTTTACCATGCAATATGTTGTTTGTGCACTGTATAAGTTTGTTGCACTCCCCGATTTTGAATCGATCCGTCCTAAGTTGACCGAATTGATGGAAGCGCACGCCATACGCGGCACCTTGCTGCTTGCCAACGAAGGGATCAACGGAACAGTGGCAGCGACACAAGAAGGCATTGATGCATTACTGGCTTGGTTTAAACAAGATGAGCGTCTCAAAGACACAGTTTACAAGCTCTCTTACAGTGAAGAGCAGCCGTTTAACCGTACCAAAGTCAAACTGAAAAAAGAGATCGTCACCATGGGGGTTGAAGGTATTGATCCTCGTCACGTGGTCGGTACTTATGTCAAGCCCGAGCAATGGAATGATCTGATCTCCGATCCCGATGTCGTGCTGGTCGACACCCGCAACGACTACGAAATCGAACTCGGCACTTTCAAAAATGCCATTAACCCGCATACTGACACTTTTCGCGAGTTTCCTGATTACGTCAAAAAAGAACTCAATCCAAACAAGCACAAAAAAGTGGCTATGTTTTGTACGGGCGGCATTCGCTGTGAAAAGTCGACGGCTTATCTTAAAGAGCAAGGCTTTGAAGAAGTGTATCACCTCGAAGGCGGCATTCTAAAATACCTTGAAGAAGTACCTCAAGAAGAAAGCCTGTGGCAAGGGGATTGTTACGTGTTTGATGGACGCGTTGCCGTCAACCACCAGCTAGAAGCCAGTGACTATCGTATCTGTAACGCGTGCCGTCTGCCAATCACCGAAGCCGATACCCAATCTGAGCTCTACGAACAAGGTGTCTCTTGCCCGAAATGTCATGGCACCCATACTGAAGAGCAAATTCAACGCTTCCGCGAACGTGAAAAACAAATTCAATTGGCGCGTCAACGCGGTGAAGATCACGTCGGCGGTGACATTAACACCATTAATGAACAACGTCGCCAACAAAAAATTGCTCAGAAAAACAGCCAACGCAAAAAAACGCAATAATAAAGCTTCATTGATTTAACGCTATTTTGTCTCACGCCTTCATGCCCTAACGCCGTTTAGGGCATTTTTTAACGTTGCTTTCGCTCTAAAATCCCCCCTTTGACTAACCCCCTCGTATTACCTTTGCATAGCGCAGGGTTAAGGTTTGAGAACAAGGCAAGAAAATTATCGGGCGATATCGAGTGTTTGACCCACGCCATTGACGCGAAACCAGCCGGCAATACTGTATCTTTCATGTCGGCATGGCAACACTTCATGGGGAAAGCGCTCGGAGAAAAAGCACACCAATCGCCCTGCGACAGGGGTAATCGACTCTAATACTTGGTCTTGGTCGTCATACATCACTAACTCCCCTCCCCAATCGGCTTGCCACAAACCGTTTAAATACAAAACAGTGGTTAAACGCCGATTGCTACGGCCAACAAAAGCGTCCAGGTGTTTTTTGTAAAAGCCCCCAGGTGGGTAATAAGCAAAATGGGCTTCGTATTCAAACAGACCGAGAAAAAAGTGGCGATTAACCTGTTGACGGAGCGCTTCCATACGAGCCAGGTAATCGTTGACACCTTGGCCCATGTCAGGTTGTAGCCATAGGGTTTTATCACGACGAATATCAGTGCGAGTTTGCTTTAATCCTTCGCGTCCTATCGCCGCTGGTTGCCAACTCCCCTGCATCGCATCAAATAAGCGATGTATGTCGTGGGCAGAAAGAAAGTTATCCACCACGGCGTAACCGCGCTGCTCTAACTGAGTTAAAATCTGATCCATATCAAGTGCCAAAAAAAGAAAAGATTTTATGCTCAGCGCTAAATTGTTCAATTGCGTTTTTTGTTCTTAATGATAACTATCTTTTATCTTTAAGCGTCTCTTGTCTACAAAAACAACAAACGGTTTAATTGATCATCAGAGAAATAAGCATGAGCTTAATATTTTCTGTTTTTGTATTAAATTTAGCACTATGCACATCAGAGAATAGAAGCTAATGTCTCTTTAAATTGAAAGTGGTTGTGTTATGGTAATGTCATAATGTGATCGTATAACGTCATGGTTTGATCGGTTGGTCTTTTTAATAACAATAAAAATATTTTTATTTACTCGGCTTTTTATAGGTCATTTGCAATGCATAATGTTTCATTTTTACCTTCTGGCAAATTAAAAGCCAAGACCGTTTTGGCAACAGAAGGGTTACATCTGTTTGATCATGTATTAAATCAAATTTTGTTCAGTTTCGATCAGCAGCACAACATCGAGTTCTTTTTCGATGTTTCTGAGTGTCAACTCGCCACCACCGAAAAAAAGTTGCCTTTATCCCAATGGTTGTTACACCTTCACATTGACGACCGCGACAATATCTATCACCTCCTGACCACCTTTCACACCCGTAACTTGAGCCACGAAACGACAAGGTTTTGCTTTCGCTGGCAAAAGGCCACTGGCGGCTATAACTGGTATCAAGGCAAAATAAAAAGCCGCTATTATCAACAACAAATGTGGTTAGTGGGCAGCTTTGAGCTCATCCACAGCCCGACATCGTTTGCTGAGTCACTGCCGAACCAAAACCACACTTTGGACGCCGAACTCCCATTTGCCGATCTCAACCTCCACCCTCAAACCCAGTTGCTAACAGACCTCAATCAAGCGCTCAATTGCCACGAGTTACATCTTGTTCACTTGCATTTTAATCAGCTTGATGAGCACATTCGCGCGCAAGAACTCAATGGCAGTGACGAGTATTATGCTCTGTTTTCTAAAGCGTTAAACGCGGTATTTAAGTTTGATTTAAAATTGTATTTACGGCGCGAAGGCGATGTGGTGATTTTGCTGCCCGATCTCATCAACGCTGACGCTCTAGATAGCTTGTTAGAGCGTTTACACTTTGAGTTTAAACACGCACTGCCCGACAAAGAGCGCGTGCAAAAAAAACTCTTTAGTGTCGGGGTCTATCCCGATTGCCAAAGC
>JBFGYW010000025.1:0-25192 GCA_041587235.1 Vibrio sp. | reverse complement strand
TGAACTTGCGACATCATTGAAGCGCTAATTGATGATGGACAGGTCATTTCCCCGTCAAACAGGCATTGGACGACCTTACCACTCGTATCGGTTTTCACTATCATATCAAAGTGATAGCTCGACAAAAGATACTTCATATTCGCCGACTTCAATTGCGATGGTTGTTGCAAGCTCAACACATTAAACACACTGGTCACATCACGGTAGTATCGCTCAAAAGTACCCGACAGATTTTGTGCTATCACTAAATGCCGATCGCGAACATCATCGAGTTCAGCATCTAGCGCTTTAGAATACGGCCACAGCCAAAACATCATTACGGGCAACATGGCCAGTAGACAAAAAATGACGACAAACAAATACCTAAGTTTCATTGTGTGCTTCTTACTTCACCTATTTCTAAAGCGATTAATTTTAAGATGTGAAAATAAAAGTAATATAACCAAGTCTTAACAGTATGTATGCCTGTATCGGCAAAAATTTGCCCTTTGTCATGATTCTTAAGGACATTAACTCGCGTTTTATTAACACCGAGATACGTTGCCTTACCGACGTTTACCCCCTCCCGATCCAAATACGATTTTACCCGGTTAAACCAACCGATTCTGCCCATCACTTTAAATGCTGTCATCAAAACGCTTTACAGACAGTCATGAAAAAAAGTAAACATTAAAGCACTACCGCTTCGTGGATAGCCATACATTGCCCCTGAGCCATTCATCTTAGTCCATCTCCCTATTGGGACAGTCAACAATTCAACCTTTGATCACCTTCCCCTTTGCGTCATTTGACAACACTCAGCATTCAGTCTAAATTTTATTCAACTGTATAAATTAACAGCATAGGTTTAGTTATGACTCAAGCTCGATCATCACTGATTTCTTTACAAGATACCGCCTATTATCATTGTATTTCTCGTTGTGTGAGAAGAGCTTACCTGTGTGGTCACGATGATTACAGCGGTCGTAATTTCGAACACCGCCGTATTTGGCTTATTGAGCGACTGCGTTTGCTCTCCCAAGTATTTGCCATTGATATCTGTGCCTATGCCATTATGTCGAATCACTATCATTTGGTATTGCATATTGATGAACTGCAAGCGAGAAGTTGGTCTAACCGTGAAGTCGTCAAACGTTGGACCACCTTGTACATAACACCTTGCTTGATCCAACAATGGTTAGATGATGATGTGGCCAGTGAAGCCGATGAGCTAAAAGCGCTCGCAATGATCGATAAGTGGCGACAAAGGTTAATGGACATCTCATGGTTTATGCGCAATATGAATGAGTACATTGCCCGACAAGCAAATAAGGAAGAATTATGCACAGGACGATTTTGGGAAGGCCGATTTAAATCTCAGGCTTTACTCGATGAAAGAGCCGTACTCGCGTGTATGGCTTATGTGGACTTAAACCCGGTGCGGGCAGGTATCGCCAATAAACTGGAAACATCTACGTACACTTCTATTTACGAACGCCTCAACGGTAAGGCATGCCCTGATGATATGGGATTCGGGCAGACTTCACTCCTAAAGAAAAAATCACTGGTTGGGTTTTTAGGCCATCAAAGCAGCCAGCCCAATAAACAAGCAAAAAGGTATTTTGGCTTTGAATATTCTCTTTTAGACTATATTCAGCTTGTTGAAAATCTAGGCCAAACCATTCATATCTCTAAACCCGGCAAGATCACCGGCAACAGCCCTAGCCTACTCACGGAACTTGGGCTCGATGATGCACAATGGGAGGAGTATAGTGCTCGATTTGGTCTTCATTTTAACTGTGCCGTTGGGAGTATTGATGAGCTTAGAAAATACGCCCAACATACTGACAGAGCATGGGTAAGGCAAAAGCGCTGCGGATAACAACCCCATCCAAGCACTAAAACAATCGCTGATCTCATCATTACTTTACTAAAAAAATGAATCGTCAGTCGTTTTTGCGATCCTCTCTATAGAGTCGCAACTCAAATCAATGCAGGAAACTGTGTGGGCTAAAACGACAAAGCCCCGATAACTCAATGAGCTATCGGGGCTTTTAAATAAATGGCACGCCCTGTAGGATTCGAACCTACGACCACATCCTTAGAAGGGACGTGCTCTATCCAGCTGAGCTAAGGGCGCGCTACAGGGATGGGATTATACGAGTAATAATGATGAAATCAACGGTTTTATCTAAATTACTGGTTTGAATGACTAAAAAAAAATCACAACACCATATTTATGCTTACCCACAACAAAAGCAATCGTTTGCCTGTGGATGTCCTGGCTTTTTTTTGCGACAATTGTTTCAAACAACTCGATCAGTTTAATTAGTTTAAAGGACACACATGACGGCTCAAATTATTGATGGAAAATTAATTTCTCAAACCGTACGCTCAGAAGTCGCTGCTCGCGTAAAAGCAAGAGTTGAGGCAGGTCTTCGAGCTCCAGGTCTTGCTGTGGTACTAGTTGGACAAGACCCTGCATCGCAAGTGTATGTTGGTAGTAAACGCCGCGCTTGTGAAGAAGTTGGCTTTGTGTCGAAATCTTTTGACTTACCCGCTTCAACCAATGAGCAGCAATTACTTGAAATTGTTGACCAATTAAATGCAGACCCAGAAATTGATGGCATCTTAGTTCAATTGCCCCTGCCAGCAGGTATCGACTCGACCAAAGTACTCGAGCGCATTACTCCTGAAAAAGACGTCGATGGTTTCCACCCTTATAACGTCGGTCGCCTTGCTCAGCGAATTCCCAAACTGCGCTCATGTACTCCGAAAGGTATCATGACCTTACTTGATCGCTACAATGTTCCCTTACATGGAAAACACGCTGTGATTGTCGGGGCTTCCAATATTGTTGGCCGTCCGATGACGCTCGAGCTGTTACTCGGAGGCTGTACAACCACGACTTGCCATCGTTTTACCAAAGATCTTGAATCTCATGTGCGTCAAGCGGATTTATTAGTCGTCGCCGTCGGCAAAGCCAATTTCATTCCTGGGGAGTGGATCAAAAAAGGCGCCATTGTGATCGATGTAGGCATAAACCGTATGGATGATGGTAAATTAGTCGGTGATGTCGAATTTGATGTAGCAAGCCAAAATGCTAGTCATATTACTCCAGTCCCCGGTGGCGTTGGCCCAATGACGGTAGCGAGCTTGATTGAAAACACGCTACTTGCTTGTGAGCAATTTCATACTGAAGGCTAAACAACTGTTATTAAAGGGGACTCCTTAATGTCTTGCCTCAAAGTAAAAACAAGCACTGATAACAAACACAGTCTGCGAGTCTAGGTTGACTTTCCTCGTGTGTTTTACGCAATAAATGGCTTTTAATACTTGAGTGTCCTCTTGTTGCTTTGAATGTTTTTTGTTTGAGTGTCCCCTTTGAGTTTGAGTGGATGTTTGTTGAGTGTCCTGGAAGGGTTTGAAGGTTTATTAGGGGTCCTGTTAAAGTTTGAGCGGTAAAGAAAGGCCATCAATCGATTTTGATGGCCTTTTTATTTGGGTATTGAGACAAAAGTGCGTTTACGATGTGATGATTGTGCGAATTTTTCCGGCCATGATTTCAGCTTGTGGGCCAACGACGACTTGCACATGATTGGCATTGAGTTTGACCACACCACTTGCCCCCAATGCTTTTAGTGTTGCCACATTAACTAATTGACTGTCCGCCACTGTTAATCTCAGGCGTGTAATACACGCATCTAAGTGTTGGATATTCTCTGAGCCGCCTAAGGCCGATAGATATTGCTGCGCTAATGCGTCTGGTTGGGCTTTATTGATCTTTATTTCATTATTGTCCTGCTCGAGGGCAACAGGCTCACGCCCAGGTGTTTTAATGTCGAACGCCACGATCGCTAAGTAAAAAATCACAAAGTAAACCACGGCAAAGACTAAACCTACCACAATCAATAGCATAGGTTTGGTGGCCAGTCCCCAGTTAATCACAAAGTCAAACAAGCCAGCAGAAAAGCCAAAGCCGTGGTAGATGCCGAGCCAGTTCGTCACCACCAAAGACAAGCCTGTTAACAAGGCGTGCACCACATAAAGGCCTGGGGCTAGGAACATAAACAAAAACTCCAAGGGCTCAGTAATGCCAGTCAAAAATGCCGTCACCGCCACAGAAAACAACACCCCCGCGACTTGACGGCGAGAGGCTGAAGGCGCAGCCAGATACATGGCTAAAGCAGCGGCGGGAAGTCCAAACATCATGATCGGGAAAAAACCGGTCATAAAGACGCCAGCGGTCGGATCGCCTGCAAAAAAGCGATTGAGGTCGCCACGGGTGGTTTCACTCGCAATGGATTGAATATGGCTGCCATCAATGTAGGGGATTCCATCGCCGACGAGCCAGCTTTTGGCTAGGGCGGGGTCGACACAAACCGTGTGTAAAGCTTGGCCAACTTGATAACTGACTTTACTGCACTCTCCCAGGCCAAACCAAAAAATGGAGTTCATCACATGATGCAAGCCCACAGGGATCAAAGCTCGGTTCAACGCACCATACGAAAATTGCCCCAGCGCACCTGAATTGGCCACAGCATGCCCAAAAACATCAATGCCGTGTTGAACCATTGGCCATATCACACCAAACACCGCTGCTAGGGCTAAGGTGATTAACCCGGTCGTGATCGGCACTAAACGTTTACCGGCAAAAAAGGCCAAATAAGAGGGTAAATTGACGGCGTGAAAGCGGTTGTAACTATGGCCAGCGACAATACCTGCAATGATGCCACCAAAAAAAGACATGTTGATATCAGCGTTAATGGTCTTCGCCGCCTCTGTCAAGACTAAGTAACCCACGGCCCCTGCCAACGCGGCCGCACCAGCTTCATCTTTGGCCAAGCCAACCGCAATACCAATGGCAAATAATAAAGGCAATTGCGTGAAGATCGCCCCACCCGCTTGGGCCATAAAGGCAATATTGAGTAAATCGGGTTGGCCTAAGCGCAGTAAGATGGCCGCCACGGGTAAGATAGCGATAGGCAGCATGATCGCTTTGCCCAATTTTTGCAGATATCCCAAAGGGTTCATGTCAAACTCCAGATTTGTGTGATGCCTATTTAGGAGCGTTGACGATAACAACATCGTCGCAGCCGATGTGGTCGCGCATCGATTTGGTGTGATTATGACGAGAATATTACCACGCAGGACCAAGCAAAACACCGTGAAAAACATTATTTTATCCGTACAATGGTTTCATCGTTTATCGAGGGACCACTGAGGATGTCCTATGAGACTGATTGCTTTACAACACGCTCAGCAAGTGGCAGCTTGGAGTGCCGAACACATTGTTGAGGCTATCAACTCGGCCAACCCAACGGCTCAGCAGCCTTTTGTATTAGGACTTCCAACCGGCGCGACCCCATTAGCGACTTATCAACGCCTTATTCAAGCTTACCAAGCTAAGCGCGTCAGTTTTGAGTATGTCATCACTTTTAATATGGATGAGTACCTTGGGATCGCCAAAACCTCACCTGACAGCTACCATCACTTTATGCATCACCACTTCTTTGATCACGTCGACATTCGCGCTCAAAACATTCATATCCTCGACGGCGATAGCGCTGATCCAGCCAATGAATGCGCAGAGTTTGAGCAAAAGATTCAAACCGTTGGGGGAATTGATTTATTTTTAGGCGGTGTGGGCAGTGATGGGCATATCGCTTTTAATGAGTCGGGCACGGCTTTGCACTCACAAACCCGCCTTTGCCAGTTAAGTGAAAAAACCCGCTCAGACAACGCGCGTTTTTTTGATCACAATATAGAACGGGTCCCCACTCATGCGCTTAGCGTTGGGGTAGGCACTATTATGGCAGCACAATCTGTGGTGATATTGGCTTCGGGCAGCCATAAAGCCAATGCCATTGCCGCGGCTGTCGAGGGTGGTGTCAATCACTTATCGCCAATTTCCTACCTTCAACTTCACCGAGATAGTATCATTGTCGCCGATATCAACGCTTGTGAAGAGCTCAAAGTCAAAACGCTCAGACACTTTCAACACCTTGAACGCGCTGAAATCACTAAATTCAATCATATCGAGGAGTAAATCATGATTGCTTTGTGTAATGGGGTCATTCTGACCGGCGAACAAACCCTGACCGATAAAACCGTGTTGATCAACGACGGGCTAATTGTCGATATTATTAACGCTGCTACCCCGCTCGAACAACACGTCACTCAAATCGATCTCAAAGGTCAATACCTTGCTCCTGGCTTTATTGATTTACAACTCAACGGCTGCGGTGGGGTGATGTTTAATCACCAGCCGACTGAGCAAACCCTACGCCACATGCAAAACACCAACTTATTAACGGGCACCACCAGCTTTTTACCCACCTTGATCAGTGACAGTGATGAAACGATCAAGGTCGCTATTGAGGCGTGCAAAAAAGAGATTCAACAGCACCCCAATCAAATTTTGGGGATGCACTTAGAAGGCCCCTACACCAACCCTGCACGCAAAGGGATTCACCCAGAAAAACAGCTGCGCCAACCGTCCACCAAAATGGTCAACTGGCTGGCAAAGCAAGCGCCTTGGCTTAGGAAAGTCACCCTAGCGCCGGAAGTTAATCACCAAGAGCACATTCAAACGCTCGCCAAAGCCGGCATTGTCGTCAGTATTGGTCATAGTGCGGCCACTTACCAACAAGCCAAACAAGGTTTTGCGGCGGGAATACGTTTTGCCACTCACTTATACAATGCCATGACGCCAACAGCCAACGGTCGAGAGCCAGGCGTCGTCGGAGCGATATACGACAGTCAAGACGTCTATGCCGGTATTATCGCCGACGGACACCATGTCCATTGGGCCAATATCCGTTTAGCCAAAAAGGTGCTTGGTGAGAGGTTGGTTTTGGTAACCGATGCCACGGCGGCGGCATCTGCGCCCGACTCGATGACAAAGTTTGATTTCTGTGGCGCCACGGTATTGATCAAAGAAGGCTTGTGTGTCGATGCCAATGGCACACTGGGTGGGTCGTCCCTAACTATGAACCAAGGCATCAAACTGCTTTGCCAACACTTAGAACTGCCTCTTGATGAAGCAGTGAGAATGGCCACTTTATACCCAGCTAAAGCCTTAGGTCTCGAAGACAAACTCGGCTTAATAAAACCCGGTTGGGTCGCCAACTTGGTGCAATTTGATCGCGACATCAAGGTAACAGCGACTTGGGTCAACGGTCGGCCAACGAGGCAATAAAAGCCTTAATCTGGGCAATTTAGACCAGGTCCAATTTAGGTAACGTGGCCTAATTACTCAGTATCTGACTTTTGCTTAGACCTTAAGGCATTACCAAGCGGTCTGCAAGATGGCTGACCGCAAGGGCAAAGTAATACGAGCGGTTCCACTTCATCAACACATTGTAGTTGTTATACACCAAATAAACACGCCCATTAGCATCGTCAGGTGCAATGAGCCAAGCATTTAACGGGGTCGATAACTTGGGCAGATCTCGGCCGTCAAAGCGGCGAACGCCTAATGCTTGCCACTGCTGCAGCGTTTTTTCTTTACCCGCTTCTCGACCTTGTAAACCTAGGTCAAAGTCTGCGGGTAAATGTACCTGCCTTCCCCAGGTGTAGGTATCATCCCACCCTGCTTGTTTAAGATAATTGGCTGCTGAGGCGAAGACGTCTTCAGGGGTTTGCCAAATGTCTTTTTTGCCGTCGCCATTACCATCAGCAGCAAAGGAAAGGAAAGAACTTGGCATAAATTGAGGTTGACCCATGGCACCGGCCCAAGAGCCCTTAAAGTCTTCGAGCTTAATGTGACCTTGTTGCAAGATGCTCAGTGCCGACATCAATTCCTTTTTAAAGAAAGCCTCTCGCCGCCCTTCGTAGGCCATAGTGGCTAATGCATCAACAACCTGATACCCGCCAGTAAAGCGGCCAAAATTACTTTCCACCCCCCAAAGGGCGACAATAAAGCGCGCGGGCACACCGTATTCTTTACTGATCCTTTCTAACGGCTGTTGATATTGGGCATAGAGTTTTTGCGCTTGCTTCACCTTCCAATCGGGCACCGCTCGTGGAATATACTCATCCAAGGTCAAACGCTTTTCCGGTTGATTGCGATCCGCTTTGACAGCCCTTGGGTGATAAGTCACATCGGCAAAGGCGCGTTCCACTAAAGATGACTCAATACCTTGAGCGATCGCTTCTTTTTTTAACGAGCTTACATACTGTTCAAAGGTGATTTTGTCTTGTTGAGCATAAACACCGGATTGAAATACTATCGCTAATACGCCTAGCGCGGTCGAGATGGTTTTTCGCATTAAGCCCTCCTGCTGGCCTATGACTATTCTGACTGTTGTTTTTTTCTCGCTTTGTGTTGCTCTAGTAAATTTTCTGGTGGAGGCGGCAATTGTAAAAAATACCCCTCTTTTTCAATAGAGGTCTTCACTTTCTCCACATTCACTTGCGCCAAAGTGCGCCCTGAGAGATTGACCACCATAACCAAGGTTGGTTTGCCAAACATCGTCATTAATGCGTCAGGAATTTGTGAAAAATCATCCTTTTTGGGCACATAGAGGTACGCACCCGGTTTTTTAGCACTTTTGTAAATAGAACAAAACATGTCTTACCTTATTATATCAACCTTGTTGAGCCCATAATTAACGAGGAGGGCATCAAAAAAATAAAAAAATTGCCAGTTTAATACGCAATTAGCAACAAGTTAACTTGCTGACATTTGAGTTGGAATATAACATGAGTTCATGATTTTAAGGTAACGCTCTTTAATATAGGCACAGGATCGCGATGTCACTCAATCCGGATCTGAAAGGCAGTAGCTTCACACTATCAGTTTTGCACCTTGCTGATAATAATGTTGATAATACCGTCGAATTTATCAAGCAAAAGGTAGAAAAAGCGCCAGGTTTTTTCGCCAGCGCCCCTTTGGTGATCAATATCGCCAATATCGATCAACAAGAGATTGATTTTTCTGCTCTTAAGCAAGGAATTAAGAACCAAGGCTTGGTCCCTGTTGGCATTACTGGCACAAAAGATAAACAGCTGCAACATCAAGCAAGTGATGCCGGTTTAGCGATCCTTTCCTCGGGAAAAAGCCATCAAGCGCCGCCGCCTGAATTAACCCCAACGAAAGTGATCCGAACGCCGATACGCTCTGGCCAGCAAGTGTATGCTCCACAAGGGGATCTGGTGATCCTCAACCATGTCAGTGCCGGTGCTGAAGTCATTGCCGACGGTTCCATTCACATTCATGGCACATTGCGTGGGCGCGCCATCGCAGGCGCCAATGGCCAAAAACAGGCGCATATTATCTGTAACGACTTACAAGCTGAACTGGTCTCTATTGCGGGTAGTTACTGGCTTAGCGAACAAATAGAACGAGAATGTTGGCAGCAAAAAGTCTTGGTCAGCTTGCAACAAGACACGCTGTGTATAGAAACGCTTTCGATATAATTTTTTAAAAGGAAAACACATGGCACGCATAATAGTAGTGACCTCTGGCAAAGGCGGAGTCGGCAAAACGACGTCGAGTGCTGCAATTGCTTCTGGCCTGGCACTCAAAGGCAAAAAAACCGCCGTTATCGATTTTGATATCGGCTTGCGAAACCTCGACTTAATCATGGGCTGTGAACGTCGGGTAGTCTATGATTTTGTCAATGTTATCAATGGTGAAGCGACATTGAATCAAGCGTTAATCAAAGACAAACGCACAGAGAACTTGTTCATTTTACCGGCCTCACAAACACGTGATAAAGATGCACTGACCCACCAAGGGGTCGAAAAAGTGTTAAACGAACTCGACGAAATGGGCTTTGACTTTGTCATTTGTGACTCTCCTGCGGGTATTGAGCAAGGCGCATTGATGGCGTTGTATTTCGCGGATGAAGCCATTGTCACCACCAACCCAGAAGTCTCTTCAGTGCGAGATTCAGACCGAATTCTCGGTATTTTGGACTCGAAATCTCGCCGCTCAGAGCAAGGGTTAGAACCGGTTAAGCAACACTTACTGCTGACGCGTTACAACCCTGCGCGCGTATCACAAGGTGAAATGCTCAGCGTCACTGATGTTGAAGAGATCTTACACATTTCTCTTTTAGGCGTGATCCCCGAAAGCCAAGCAGTACTCAACGCGTCAAACAAAGGGGTGCCTGTTATCTTTGATAGTGAAACCGACGCTGGTATGGCGTATTCTGACACTGTTGATCGCCTACTGGGCAATCAAATCGAATTTCGCTTCCTAACGGAAGAAAAGAAAGGAATCTTTAAACGACTGTTTGGAGGCTAAGTTATGTCGCTATTAGAATTTTTCCGCCCAGCCAAGAAAACGACCGCCAATCTCGCCAAAGAAAGGCTGCAAATTATCGTGGCGGAACGTCGTAGTAGTGACGAGCCTGCTCCGTCTTACCTTCCTCAATTAAAAGAAGATATTTTGAAGGTGATCGCAAAGTACGTCGACGTTGATCCCTCAATGGTCGATTTGACCTTTGAACAAAAAGACGACGACATCTCTGTGCTCGAGCTCAACGTCAAACTACCAGAAGACGAAAAGTCGTCCTAGTTACATCATCGTCCGGACCGGTAATAGGACCCAAATAAATCGCGCTCCTCATAAACCCCGGACCTAAGTAACAAACAGCAAAAAGGCTCAGAGCATGACGCGATGAGCCTTTTTATTGTTTGCCGTCAAAGGTCTTATTTACAACTGATATTATTCAGCCAACGTCACGATCATCTTTTCGCCAAGTAAAGGCAAACGCCAACCTTGCATCACATCCGGGAGATGGTGCGGCGCTTTATCATAGTGCCAAACCCATTTGATCAATTGATGGATTTGTTTTTTCGAGGCCAGAAACTCCGTCGCTAATCCGGTTTCTTTGGCCGCTTGCTGAACCACGTCCTTGAGACTTTTAAACGTTTGCTTATAACGGGATTCATCGACTAAACGTATCACTTTTTCTGGGTGTGCCTTCGCCGGTAATTCATTGGCATCGAAGACCAATTTAGCCAGGGCTTTACCATGTCGCATTACACTGCGCTCATCCATCCCCGCTTCGATCATCGCGTGTTTTTGGGTTAGACCAAGGCGTGCCACTTCTAAAAGATCGACTTCTTTAAAGATAAAATTAAGCGCCAAGTCTCTTTTCACCGCTTCGTGGTATCGCCATTCAGCCAGTGGCTGTAAGCGTGCCAATTGTGCAGGGGTTAGCTTCCAAGCACCTTTGATATCGCGATATAAACGCGAGGGGTCGGTATGAGTAAGACGCTTTTGAGCTTGATGTTGGCTCTCTTGCAAGGCATCTTGCCACCAGTTTACTTGCTCAAGTTGAGGTTTTAATTGCTCAAACAAAGGCAATAAGTAAAACACATCTGCCGCGGCGTATTGCATTTGTTTTTCGCTCAGAGGGCGCGCACACCAATCGGTCCTCGCCTCACTTTTATCAAGCTCTACCGCCAAGTATTGTTTGACTAATGCAGCAAACCCCGTCGATAAGCCATGACCTAAAAATGCCGCCATGATCTGTGTATCCACCATGGGGTGTGGAATACAGCCAAACGCGTGCTGAAAAACCTCGATGTCTTCTCCACAGGCGTGCAACACTTTGGTGATCGTCTCCTCTTTCAATAACTGGACAAAAGGCGTCATATCGTCGATGGTCATCGGATCAATTAAAGCCAGTTGCTCGCCGTCGAACAGTTGAATCAACCCCAACTTAGGATAAAAGGTGCGAATGCGGACAAATTCCGTATCCAACATCAACCAGCGACTGTCACGTACGGATTGGCAGAGTGTCTCTAAGGCTTTGCTGTCTGTTATTAATTGATAATCCACAAAAATCTCACTTTTGAATTGGGCCAGTGTCCGATGCTATTTCGATGCACAATTAAAACACGTCGCTTGTTATCGACGAGAATAAAACTGAACCATAGACGAAAAAATACCGGCATTTGCCGGTATTCTATCACGCTCAACAACAATTTTCTGATTTAGCTGTCTTGCTTTAGTTTGGCGTCGTTTTCTTCACGTAAAACGCGGCGCAATATTTTACCCACATTGCTTTTTGGTAACTCATCGCGAAACTCAACTCGCTTGGGAATTTTGTATCCTGTGAGGTATTGACGGCAATGCGCGATGATTTCTTCTTTGCTTAACGTATCATCACTTTTCACCACGTAAATTTTTACCACCTCTCCAGAACTGCTGTGAGGTTCACCAATCGCGGCAACTTCGAGCACTTTAGGGCTTAAAGCCACTACATCTTCGATTTCATTGGGGTAAACGTTGAAACCAGAGACTAAAATCATGTCTTTTTTCCGGTCGACAATATGCAATAATCCATCCTCGCCAAATTGCACAATATCGCCAGTCGACAGCCACCCTTCTGGACTAAGAACTTCTTTAGTCGCTTCCGGACGCTGCCAGTACCCTTGCATGACTTGTGGGCCGCGCACTTGCAACTCGCCAACCGCATCCATGGGTTGCGGCTCGCCTTGATCGTTGACAATGCGAATTTCTGTCGAGGGAACCGGCAAGCCTATCGCACCGGAATAATCCGATAAATCATAAGGGTTCCCAGCAACTAAAGGCGCACATTCGGTCAATCCATAACCTTCTAACAAATGAATACCGGTGATTTTTTTCCAACGTTCAGCGACAGAGCGCTGCACTGCCATACCACCACCAACCGACAAATGTAGATGCTGAAAATCGAGTTCGCGAAAGTCTTCGTTGTTGACCAAAGCATTAAACAAGGTATTCACCCCGGTAATGGCACTAAACGGGTATTTAGCCAACTCTTTCACAAACCCATCAATGTCGCGAGGGTTGGTGATCAAGAGGTTCTGCGCCCCCATTTCAATAAATAACAGGCAATTGACCGTCAGAGCGAAGACATGGTATAGCGGAAGTGCGGTGACCACCAACTCGCGACCAGGGGTTAACACCGGTCCATACGCCCCTTTGGCTTGCAATACGTTGGCAATCATATTGCGATGAGTGAGTACAGCCCCTTTCGCCACCCCCGTTGTGCCTCCGGTGTATTGTAAAAAAGCGATATCTTCACTAGAAATATAAGGTTTTACATACTGCAGACGGCGACCTTTTTTGACCGCTTTGCGCATCGAAATTGCCCCCGGTAACTCATACTTGGGCACCATGCCTTTGACGTATTTCACCACAAAATCGACCAAGGTGCCTTTCGCACGCGGCAACATTTGTCCTAAGCTGGTGATCACCACATTCTTTACTGGTGTATTGTGCACGACTTTTTCTAAGGTGTTGGCAAAGTTCGACACAATGACAATGGTCGTGGCATCGGCATCGTTCAATTGATGCTCGAGCTCTCTTGGCGTGTACAAAGGATTGACATTCACCGCGATCAAACCGGCTCGCAACACGCCAAAAAGCGCCACAGGGTATTGCAATAAATTGGGCATCATCAAAGCAACCCGTGCGCCTTTTTTCAGCTTTAACTCATTTTGTAAATAAGCGGCAAAGGCACGACTTCGCTCTTCTAGTTTGCGAAACGTCATCACAGTGCCCATGTTGACGAACGCTGCTTGGTCTGCATAGTTGCGCACCGATTGCTCAAACATATCGACTAAGGATTCATACTGATCAGGGTTAATCAATTCGGGGACATCATCCGGGTAACGAGTTAACCATGGCTTTTCCACGTTGTGCTCCTTCTAAAAGTTAAACAAGGTGACGTTTTTGATAGGACAAGTCATCCAATTTCAAGCCTTTGACTTAAGCAAGTCTACCTTGTTAACTCAGGTGTTAATTTTATTTAATAAAGTGAGAATTTCGCTGGCACACTCTTGTGTTGAGCTCAAATGACAATGGTGCCCACCGACAATGTGTACTGTATCTATCAAAGGCCAGCTTTGACGCCGTTGCTCGAGTGACGAAAAGCCCTTATCGCCCAAAATTACCCGCTGCGGGCAAGTCACCGACGACAAAAATGCCGAGGCTTGAGCTTCACTCATACGATAAAGGCTATCACATTTTAAACGTGGGTCATGTCGCCATTGCCAACCGTGAGAGCTAGGTTGTAAATCTCGCTCAACGATCGGCGCGATCAAGGCATGACTCAATCCCGTACTTGTTGCACGTAATGCGATGGCCTGCGTTTTATTAAGCGGGTATTGCGTTTGTTTGGCTCGGCGACGCGCGCGACTCACCACGCCTTGCCGCAACCGCTTGACCGCATTGTCATCCTTTTCAGGGAACGGCCCAAACGACTCAATTTGAACTAAAGCGAGTAGGTTTTCTGGAAAAGCAGCACTATAGCAAGTTGCAATCATACCACCAAGCGAATGACCGATAAGAACCAGTTTGTTGCCGGTTATTTGCGCTAAACTCTGGTGAATGTCGTCGATATAATCATGAAAGCTGTAATAATGGCCTACCGGTTTGTCGCTTGATAGACCATGGCCGGGCAGATCGAGTAAAACGTAGTGGCCTAACGGCTGATGGCGCTTGAGTTCGGTAACCAAAGGCATGAAGCTGGCGGCATTGTCTAACCAGCCATGAAGAAATACCATGGTAAAGGGGGCACTATCTCCTTCACCACATTCCAATACGGCAATGCGGGCACTCTCAGTGCACAGTGTTCGTGATTGAAACAAAACACATCCTTATTTTATGATCTCAACGACTTTGCGACGCGCTGGCCACGGGTGAAGACCAAAGCATCGAGGATGAGGACAATCAAAAATACGGCTACCCAAAACTGGCTCATCGAGGTAGCGTTCGACTCGCCATAAATGCACTGCTTTCGCCTCCATTACCGGTAATTCAAGCGGGTGTTGGCCTTGTTTTGTCCGCTCTATCCCCTGCTGCTCATTGCCTAGTACCGTGACTAAACGACCCGGAGCGTAGGCCACAGGATCGAGGAACGTCGGGCTGTAAACGACAAATCGCCCTTGAGGCTCATAACGGATATCGGGCTTGGCGACGTCGGTAGTTGGCAAGTAAACAATGACCAGTCGCGTACGCTCTGCCAAGTTTTCAATGCTGGCAATCACCCCACCGAGTCGAAGCGGGGACGTCACCGGCTTGTTTTGTTGCCAGTCAGACAAACGGGTGATCACCGGGGTCTCCCCCTCCTTAACCGCTAATTCAGATGGGATACTGCTGCAGCCTGAAAGCCATAACAGTGCCAATAAGAAAAAAGTCGCTCGTATTGTCATACCACCCTCCGCTGACCGGTTGTTTAAAGCTAGATGTAGAGATCAACACCGAGCATCTGGGCTAACTCTTCTCGCTTGGCGTGATGAAGTACCCCCATGTATTCTCGTAACGCCTTGCGACTGCGCCCTTCGGGTAAGTCGTAATGCAGCGCTTGAGCGGAGTCTTCAGCCTGAGCCATGTTTTTCACGTCGATGGCATTTTTAGGAGCGATCGATGATGAGGTGCCTTCTGATACCGATGAGGTTGCTTTCTTCTTACGACGAGCTTGTGAGGATTTTTGTGTCCCGCGGATCGGCGCAGAAGGTAAGCCGTTAATCGATGTCATAGATCACCTCATGGTTATATTCAATGGCTCAGTGGTGACAGCGTTATTCTCTGCCAGGCAGTTTTTTCCATGCGACGGTATCGCGCAAATAGATTGGGCAGGCATGCTCTGCATCTGTGGTCAAGCCTTGCTGCCAATCACGGGCCGCGAGTACCGCCATGTCTTGGGCTTCTGGTAACAAAACATCGGTATCAATCAACCCAAGTGGTAAGGTGTCCAACAGTGGGTAAGCTTGCCATCCGGTGCCGGCTTTGTGCCAAGACGTTTCATCGGCACTCATTTGTTCCTTTAACTTTTCAGGAGCAATGACGGTTTCAGCGCCACACACTTGCCAATCGTCATTTTCCATGCGTTGGTACTGAGCCCAATACACTTCGCTCATGCGTGCATCAATTGCCGTAGCCACTTGCGTTACCCCTTGTAAACGATAACACGCTTGTGCCATGGCTTTTAATGTCGATACACCAATCATAGGCAAATCAGCGCCAAACGCCAAACCTTGCGCAATCCCGATGCCGATGCGCACACCTGTAAAGCTCCCCGGCCCTTGACCATAAGCCAACGCATCGAGTTGATTAAGCTCAAGCTTGGCTTCGGCCAGAATCTCTTCCACCATCGGCAGCACTTTTTTGGTGTGGTCACGCGGGGCAACCTCACTGCGACTGTAGATGGTATCACCGACCAACAAGGCCACGGAACAGTTCTCAGTAGCCGTATCAATAGCGAGGATTTTTACACTCATGTTTTTCTCTATTTTAATTCAGTAATGTTCGAGTTTTGTGTTAAAAATGCGAGGGTTTTGTCTAAATCTCGCGTTCTGGGGATCGGCGGTAAACTGGATAAAAAAGTACCGCCATAGTCACGAGTCACCAGCCGATTGTCACAGATGATCAATACCCCTTGATCATTTTGATCGCGAATAAGCCGCCCAACGCCTTGTTTTAACGTGATGACCGCTTCAGGGATTTGCACCTGAGTAAAAGGCTCTCCTCCGCTTAAACGGCAATCTTCAATCCGCGCCTTTAACAAGGGGTCATCGGGCGCGGTAAAAGGTAATTTATCAATGATAACACAGCTCAGTGCCTGACCTCTAACATCGATCCCTTCCCAAAATGCGCCCGTCGCCACCAAAAGCGCATTACCCAACTCCATAAATTGGGCCAAGGTTTTTTGTTTGCTCATTTCACCTTGTAGCAGGACAGGCAAATCTAAGCTTTGCCGAAACCCCTCCCCTAGCTCGCGCATCATTTGATGAGAGGTACACAAAAAGAAACAACGCCCTTGGTTGGCTTGTATCACTGGCGATAACATGGCGACCAAATGGCGGGCAAGGCCTGGGCTATTGGGTTCTGGTAAGTAACGCGGCACACACAAGCGCGCTTGTTTGCCGTAATCAAACGGGCTCGGCAGTGAAAATTGCTCTTGAGGCGTCAAGCCCAGGCGACCAGTAAAGTGGCCAAAGCTTTCCGAAACCGCTAACGTCGCCGAGGTAAAGACCCAGGCTCCCCCTTGCTGCTCAATGTGCTGATGAAATTTATCCGCCACCGACAACGGTGTAATGTGCAACGTAAAATGGCGTGATGTGGTATCAAACCAATAAGAATAACCGGTAATATTCACATCACAAACCCGCTCTAATCGGGCTTTCACCAAGTGAGCTCGTTCGAAGGCGGCGTCGAGCAATTGGCTGCGACCTAAAGCCAATTTCAGCACTTCGAGGGTAAAATCTAACGCGTCGTTTAAACGCGCGATTTCCCTTTGAATCGCTGGCGAAGACAGGGCCTCGCGCCAGTTGCCACGAAAGCCTGAATCCCCTAATTGCAAACGCACATCCATGGCACATTGCTGCAATTGATCGGCCACTTTGGTCAATTGACGCATGTCTTTGGCTTCCATCCGATAGCCAATTTCGATGTCTTTGGCCAACTCTTGTATCTGCCTGCTCGACAGAGACTGACCAAAGTATTCACTGGCGATATCCGGCAGCTGATGGGCTTCATCAAAGATAAATACTTCCGCCTCAGGGATCAGCTCGCCAAATCCGGTTTCTTTGATCGCTAAATCAGCAAGAAACAGGTGATGATTGACCACAACCACGTCCGCATCCATCGCTTTTTGGCGCGCTTTTAACACGAAACAATCTTGGTAGTGAGGGCACTCTTTACCCAAGCAGTTGTCATTGGTTGAGGTGATCATTGGCAAAACTGGGCTGTCTTCGGCAAGCTCTTCACAATCGCCTAAATCACCGGTTTTAGAATACGATGACCAACTGCGAACTTTGACCAATTGCGATAACCAAGAGGCATCTGCACCTGGGTGATGACACTCCGCCATTTGCCTTTCTAAGCGCTCATAACACAAATAATTAGAGCGGCCTTTAAGCAAAGCCACCTTACCTTGATAGCCCAACGCATCGATCATCAGAGGGAGATCGCGATGAAATAATTGCTCTTGTAAGTTTTTTGAACCTGTACTGATGATGGTTTTTTTGTCGCTAAGCAACGCAGGAACTAGGTAAGCAAAGGTTTTGCCGGTGCCTGTTCCGGCTTCGACCACCAGTTGCCCTTCTGCGCTGATCACGCGCTGCACCGCTTCCGCCATATCGATCTGCGCTTGTCGGGCCTGAAAACCCGGAATGGCTTTGCCCAAAGCGCCATGAGAAGAAAAGGTGGTTGAAATCATCGATTGGCCTCAAATAATTTATCACCGTGATGGTGAGCTTAGGTCAAGTTAGCAAAAACCGGACACGCCTGTAAAAGCAATCGTTTACTTTGACAGAGGACTTGCAACAGCCGCAATAATGCTTTACTTATAAAACGGTAAGGCTTGATGCCTAAATACTCTAATTCAATTCAAGATATCACGGAAGTTTTCCTAATGACTGAAAAAAAGACGCTGTTGACGCATTGCAGCGATGCGCCAGGTCTTATCGCTAAGATCACTAATATTTGTTACAAACATCAATTGAACATTATCCACAACAATGAGTTTGTCGATAACAGCTGTGGTGACTTTTTCATGCGCACCGAGCTTGAAGGTCACTTCAACGACCAAACACTATTAGATGATCTGGCTTTTGCTCTGCCTAAAGAAGCGCAATATAAATTGGTGCCACAGCAACGTAAACGCATCGTTATTTTGGTCACCAAAGAAGCGCATTGCCTTGGTGACATTCTAATGAAAAGTTTTGATGGCAGCCTAAACGTCGACATCGCTGCCGTCGTTGGTAACTACGACAAATTACAGGGCTTGACGGAAAAGTTCGACATTCCTTATCACTTTGTCAGCCACGAGGGTTTGTCACGCGAAGAGCACGAGCAAGCCATGTTAAGCGCCATCGATCAATACCAAGCTGACTACCTGGTCTTGGCAAAATACATGCGTGTCCTCACACCGAGCTTTGTCGCTCATTATCAAAACAAGATCATCAACATCCACCACAGCTTCTTACCCGCTTTTATCGGTGCAAAACCCTATCAGCAAGCCTTTGATCGCGGTGTTAAAATCATTGGTGCCACGGCGCACTTTGTCACCAACGATTTGGATGAAGGACCGATCATCAAACAAGATGTCATCCCCGTTGATCACAACTTCAGCGCCACAGACATGGCACAAGCCGGTCGCGATGTAGAAAAGAACGTGTTGAGCAAAGCCTTGCAAAAAGTCGTCAACGACCACGTGTTTGTCTCTGGTAACAAGACGGTCATTTTATAACTCGATTGCCAACACCAAAGTCGGTGACGGTTTGAAAAAGTTGGCGCAAAACGCCAACTTTTTTATTGCTCGGAGGCAATAATGTCACTTAAGCGGTGCGGGTGTAATTTAATGCACACTCCGTCGGCTTTAAAGGCCAGAGTCGGGTTATCTAATCTTTCTCCTTCTCCCTTTGGACTCGACCCTTTGTATTCGATACCAAGCGTAGTCAGTTGTGACCAACGTTGTGCTAAAGCTGGAAAGCGCTCGAGTACATGTTGCTTAAACTGCTCAACATCACGAGCATCACTGGGGATCACACATTCAATATGCTCCCAGCCTTGTTCGGAATAGTGTTTGCCACTTTTGGGGTAAGGCAATTCTAAACACTCTATCGACCCAAGCACAGTGGTGAGTGGCTGAGCAAACTTTATCACCACAATAGGCCGGCCATTGATTTCAGCCGTTGAAATCGCCTCGCCCCACGCTAGCCAAGCCTGATGAGCATCTTTGGCCAGCGACGGACAATTGATGCGAAGCGCAATATGATCGATGATCAAATCACCCAATTCCAACCCCAGTCGCCTAGCCAGCGCTTCGATTCTTTCGCCAAATCGGTCCAGTTTTGCCAGCATTTGCCTTGGCTCTAGTTCATACTCTGTCAGTGTCGCGGCCACAATCTCACTCCTGATACACACGCTTGATGGTCGTTGGCCGCCATACTAGTATGAAATGTGCAATAGGTCTAACCCGTTGCCCTCCCTCTTATTAACACCTATTCATTTGTGAGATAAGATGCCTTTTATAAAAACACAAATTTCCTCACTGAGCGCTGTATGAAAAGCGATAAAATTGCTACTATATCGGCTATTTTTGTGAACTTGAACAAGGATCGAGCAAAAGCGGGCCCATCATGCTCACTTTGCCTTGATTTACTGACTCCTTGACAGGAAGGAAACGCGTGTGAATATCCAAGCACTGATAAATGACAAAGTCTCTTTGGCTCTCGAAGCCGCCGGCGCACCAGCAGGCTCTCCAGCAGCGGTTCGTCAATCCGCTAAACCTCAATTTGGTGACTATCAAGCCAACGGCGTCATGGGCGTCGCGAAAAAGCTTGGTACTAACCCGCGCGAGTTTGCTCAAAAAGTATTGGACGTTTTAGACCTCGATGGCATCGCCAGCAAAACCGAGATTGCCGGCCCGGGCTTTATCAACATTTTTCTCGACCCTGCTTTTCTTGCCACTCAAGCGCAAAAAGCCTTAGATGATGAGCGTTTGGGCGTAGCAAAAGCGGCTCCACAAACCATTGTTGCCGATTACTCAGCTCCCAACGTCGCCAAAGAAATGCACGTTGGTCACCTACGCTCAACCATCATCGGTGACGCCGTCGTTCGCACACTTGAATTTCTCGGCCACAAAGTGATCCGTGCCAACCACATTGGTGACTGGGGGACTCAGTTTGGTATGTTGATCGCTAACCTAGAACGCGTTCAGCAAGAGCAAGGCGACTTTTCTATGGAGCTTTCTGATCTGGAAGACTTTTATCGCGAGTCGAAAAAGCTCTACGACGAAGACCAAGCCTTTGCCGAAAAAGCGCGTAATTACGTGGTGAAATTGCAAAGCGGCGATGAGTACTGTGCGCAAATGTGGAAGAAGTTGGTTGACATCACCATGATCCAAAACCAGCGCAACTACGATCGTCTTAACGTGTCTTTGACCCGTGATGATGTGATGGGTGAAAGCATGTACAACGACATGTTAGCCGGTATCGTCGCCGACCTGAAACAGCAAGGTTTGGCACAAGAAGACCAAGGCGCGCAAGTAGTGTTCCTCGATGAATACAAAAACAAAGACGGCGAAGCCATGGGGGTTATCATTCAAAAACGCGATGGTGGCTACCTCTACACCACGACCGATATCGCCTGTGCAAAATATCGCTATGAAACCCTAGGCGCTGATCGCGTGCTGTACTTTATCGACTCTCGTCAACATCAGCACCTCATGCAAGCTTGGACTATCGTGCGCAAGGCGGGTTATGTGCCAGAAAACGTGTCACTAGAGCACCATGCGTTTGGTATGATGCTGGGCAAAGATGGTCGTCCATTCAAAACCCGCGCCGGGGGCACTGTGCGCCTCGCCGATTTGCTTGACGAAGCTCAAGAGCGTGCCACAGCGTTGATCGAATCAAAAAATTCAGCGCTCGACAGCGAAGAAAAAGCCCACATTGCTCAAACGGTTGCCATGGCGGCAGTGAAATACGCGGATTTGTCCAAGCATCGCACCACAGATTATGTGTTCGATTGGGATAACATGCTCGCTTTTGAAGGCAATACCGCCCCTTACATGCAGTACGCCTATACCCGAGTGAAGTCTATTTTTGCCAAAGCGGGCATCGAAATGGACAATATCGACGGTGAAATCCAAATCACGGATGAAAAAGAAAAAGCCCTGATTGCCAAATTGTTGCAATTTGAAGAAGCGGTACAGTCTGTCGCTCGCGAAGGCCAACCACACCTGATGTGTGCCTACCTGTTTGAACTGGCGGGTCAATTCTCAAGTTTCTACGAAGCTTGCCCAATCTTGATTGCCGAAGACCCAGCGGTGAAACAAAGTCGCCTCAAGCTCGCGGCATTAACGGCCAAAACCATTAAGCAAGGCTTAGCGCTATTGGGTATTAACACACTGGAAAAAATGTAAATCGCTATGATTAAGGGCTGATCATTTTCAGCCCTTTTTTCTCTATAAGGATAGATTATGTCTGAGTTTGTCTTACACCCCCAACTGGCAAAAGACACCACGCGAGTCGGTGAGTTTCCACTTTGCCAAGTTCTTCTGCATCGCGATGACAGTGTCCCTTGGCTGATCTTGGTGCCTAAGAAACCCAACCTCAAAGAGTTTCACCACTTAGCTATGGACGAGCAACAGCAGTTTTTACTCGAGTCACAAGCGGTCTCTTTGTTGCTTGAAACTGAGTTTACCCCAGATAAAATCAACCTCGGTGCCCTTGGCAATATGGTCCCTCAACTGCACTACCATCACATTGCTCGCTTTGTCGATGATCTTGCTTGGCCCGGTCCTTTATGGGGTAACACACAAGGTAAATACCGCAGCGAAACCGCTCAACAGGCCCTGACTCAAATCGTACAACGCCATCTTAATCAGCACCCCAACTTTAGCCCTGAGTAAGGCCAATCTGACTGAAACGTCGTTAAGATAATCACTTTTTGAATAAAGACTTAAATACCTATCACTAAAAGCAAAGTGGTTGCCTTATTCTCAAGCTTTTTCCTGCGCTATCATTGATCACATACTGAATCAGATTGGTATTGCTCGGCTTGGTATAAGGTTAAGTGTCTGCTGTCACGTTCCCGAGTTGCCAATCAGGGAGCGCTTCATAAATAAACATCCAGCCCAATCTCTTGTCTGCCGACGCGTTTATAGAAACACACGGGTTGACCTTCACACCGGTGATAAACTCTTTGCACCTCACCGCGTTTAAGCCATAGCTCTACCATAGCTTCAATACCGTCCTCACTGAGACCAAAAGCGTCTGCCAATTGTCTGCGAGAGCATGGACCATGACTGTCAATCTGCTCTTTAAGACGTAGTAATATCAAAATATTACCTCCTGATACCCTTGAAGTACTCGCTTAACACGACGTCCAAAACGCAACCAGAAAAATACGCCCGTCCACAAAAAGACCATGAACATTAGCCAAAGACCAGCGGTGAGTGGTGACGAAGACAACTGACTGACTTGAAAACACACGGTTGCAGCACTATAAGCCAGCGCAAACGTCCACAACGCAACAAACACAGTAAAGCCTCGGCCAAATTCTCGTTGATAGGCACCTAAAGCCGCCGCACATGGCGTGTACAACAGTACAAAGACCAAATACCCAAATGCAGACCAACCTTTGGCAAAGTGGCTTTGCAGTGTTGAGTACAAGCCGATATCAACGCCCTGTTCATCGGCAGCAACGCTCAATGTGTTTAAGTCACCGACTTCTAAGCCTAAGGGATCAAAAAATGAGAGTGAGGCAAGATTGTCACCGATTGATCGCCAAGCAGTCTGTAGCTGCTCAGACAGCGACCAATGTGGATCGGGCGATGAATTTTGAACGTACAGGGTATTCAAGGTCCCTACGACGGCCTCTTTGGCAAAGACACCGGTAATAATACCAACCGTTGCCGGCCAATTGTCAGACTCAATCCCCATTGGCTCGAAAGCGGGTGTCACCCATTGTGAAGCTTTCGCCAATACAGATTGACCGTTCGTTTGATTGTCTAACGTACCGTCTAAACTAACGGAATTAAGAACATTGAGCACCGCAACCACGAGCACGATGACCTTACCGGCCCCCCAAATAAACCGTTTGAGCTTGTGCCACGTTTTTACCATCACGTGTTTCATTCTTGGCCATTCATAACGAGGTAACTCGATCATACTGTGGTGTGACTGCCCGGCAAGCACGGTTTTACTCAAAAACCATCCGGTAAACAAAGCTGCACCAATACCGAGTAAATACAGACCAAACACCACATTTTGCCCTTGCTGAGGAAAAAAACTGGCGGCAAAAAGGGCATAAACGGGCAGGCGCGCACCACAAGACATGAAAGGCACCATGGCAGCCGTTAAGCGTCGCTCTCTTTCTCGCTCTAGCGTTCTCGTCGCCATTACGGAAGGGACATTACAACCAAAGCCAAGCACGAGAGGGACAAATGCTTTTCCGGGCAGGCCAAGGCCTTGCATCATTTTATCGAGTACAAATGCCGCTCGTGCCATATAACCACTGCTTTCAATCACTGACAAACACAAGTAAAGACACGTGACAACCGGTATAAATGTAGCCACCGTCTGTACCCCTCCGCCAATCCCCTCTGCCAATAAGGTCACCAACCAATCCGGTAAGTATGGCGTGAGCAATGCCTTACTGCCATCCACCAATATCGCACCGACAGCAATATCAAAAAAATCAATAAAAGCGCTGCCAATATTAATCGATACCATAAACATTAAATACATCACTACGAGAAAAAGTGGGATCCCCAAGAAGCGATTTAATAGTAAACGGTCGATTTTCTCAGTCCAACTGACCGTATCCGAGCGATGAATATTGACACAATCGAGACAAGTTTGATAAATCCACTGATATTTTGCTTGAGCAACAAATAATTCAACATCAATATTATGGTGAGCCAATTGAGTGCTGATCTCAGCATGGCACTCTGAAGGTATGTATTGCCATGCTTGAGGATCACCTTCTAATAAACGCAAGGCAACCCCCATATGGTTGTGCTTACTTGGACTGCTTGCTATTTGCACAATGCCATCCAGTGCGGCCGATAACTCAGAGTCATAGTCAATCTGTATCTCGGTCAGGCTCACCTTTTGTTGAAGCAAACCATCAAGCTGAGCTTTGAATCTCACAACGTCGTCTGGATTAAACGCCGATAAGGCAAAGACGGGACAACCCAAAGCTTGGCTTAGCGCCGCGTGATCGATATCGCGGCCACTTTTTTTGAGCGCATCCATTTTATTGAGCACCACCACCATAGGACGGTTAAGCTCGCGCAATTGTAACGTTAAATACAAGCTGCGCTCTAAACAGGTAGCATCGACCACATTGATAATCATATCTGCATCATGTTGCCAGATTGCGTGAGAGGCAATCATTTCATCGACGCTGGTTTGCTCACTTTCCATCGCGTAAAGACCGGGCAGGTCAATCACCTCAACTTTTTGATTACCATGGTGATAACAACCGACCTTTTTTTCCACTGTCACACCAGGCCAATTGCCCACCTGTTGGTTTGCTCCCGTCAGCGAATTGAAAAATGTGGTTTTGCCGCTATTCGGGTTACCGACACTCAATAAGGTCACACTCATAGAGTCACCTCAATACACCTTGCTTGTGCACCACGCAAAGCGAGGTCGATACCGTTGAAATGAACCTGTAATGGTTCACCTAAAGGAGCCCGTCGCACCAGTTTTATCTTAGAGCGTGGTATTAAACCTAAAGCCAATAAAC